>JANOQB010000547.1:0-4604 GCA_031422215.1 Cytophagales bacterium
AATTGATCCACAAATGGGTGGTGTTGCTTGCCAGGCTGTGCTTGACGAATTCCAAAAAGCAAAAGACGATATTAAATCAAACCCACAAGCGGCACCGCTATGGCAGGTTATCATTTCAAAATATCACCCTACTTTTTTGGGCGCGTGTCAAAGTTCTATTGAATGGTCTGAAAAATTAGCTTTTGATTGGTTGACAAGAAATATGAGTAAAGGTAATGAAGCCAAAACAAAAAAGATTTTAAAGGAGTTTAGCGACCACAAAACAAACAAATCTCACGCACGGCACATTTCAAAAGACAAATGCAAAGAAATAGGAGTGTCCATCGTTGACATGGAAGATGATAATCACTTACAAGATTTAATTTTAACTGCGCATCATTCATTTATGCATACTTTCAGTCATAGCACAGCGACAAAAATTGTGGAAAATCATTTAGGCGTAGCGTACGTAGAAAGTTTACCAATGCAAATTCAATCGCAACAAGTTCAGCCAAAACAATTCATTGCTCCATAATAAACGGTAGCAATCACAACCACTAAACAGTGCCTACAGTAATTGGCGTTGATGAGGGAATAAAAAGTTTGGTACCTTAAAGCAACCATTTGCGGTTATAACAGTCGAGTGTTCCAGGTACCAACTGGTAGCTGCAAAGCGTTATGCATCCCATTTTTTTCAAATAGTCCACTGGCACCTAATATAAGCTACCTTTGTGGCATGCAAAACACATTGAGCCCTGTACAAACTGAATACATAAAGAACCTTTCCATCACTGAGCTAAATGACATCCAGAAGGAGGTTATTGAAAAGTCTGGCACTGGAAAAAACCTGATGCTGTTGGCTCCCACTGGTTCGGGCAAAACCTTGGCTTTTTTATTACCGCTTATAAGCAAGCTGCGTGCGGACGAGCGGAGTGCTCAATCACTCATTGTGGTGCCCTCGCGTGAGTTGGCACTTCAGATAGAGCAAGTGTTCCGGGCGATGAAGACATCGTTCAAAGTAAGTGTTTGCTATGGTGGCCATTCGGTAAAAACCGAGCAGAACAGTTTGAGCGAAGCCCCCGCGGTGATCATCGGAACTCCCGGAAGGCTGGCCGATCATATCGGGCGACAATCCTTTGATGCGCGCACCATAAAAATGCTGGTGCTGGATGAGTTCGACAAATCGTTGCAGATGGGTTTTGAAAAGGAAATGCAACTTGTGCTGAGTGCCCTGAGCGGAAAGCAGCAAACGATACTTACCTCGGCAACCAAGTTGGATGTGTTGCCGGATTTCCTGTCGATGGCCAAACCGGAAACCATAAATTATTTGAAAGAAGAAGCGGCTTCGCGGCTTACCTTAAAATTAGTGCGCACACGCAGCATCGACAAAGTAGAATCGCTCATGCGCTTGGTGGCCAGCTTTCGTCAGGAAGTTTGCCTTGTGTTTTGCAACCACCGCGAGGCGGTAGAACGCATCAGCGCACTGCTCGCAAAAAATAATCTGGCGCATGGTATTTTGCACGGTGCCATGGAACAGATAGATCGGGAAAAGAATTTGATCAAATTCAGGAGCGGTGCCCACAATGTATTGATCGCCACGGACCTGGCTTCGCGCGGATTGGATATACCCGAAATAAAGCATGTGGTGCATTATCAACTGCCACCCAAGCAGGAAGGTTTTATCCATAGAAATGGTCGCACCGCCCGCATGCATGCCGAAGGTGTTGCCTATTTGATTTTGGCCGAAGACGAATCGTTGCCCGATTATATTGATAAGACGATTACGGAGATCAAGCTAACCAACAAATTACATCTGCCACCACCTCCCGCGTATTCCTGCATCTATTTGGGAGCAGGAAAAAAAGATAAAATCAGTAAGGGAGACATTGTGGGCATGCTCACCAAAAAAGGTGGATTGAAAGGTGACGACCTGGGCCTGATCACCACGTTGGATCATTCCTCTTATGCGGCCATAAAATATAATCTGGTTGATAAGGTGCTTGCCAACATTAAAAACGAAAAGCTCAAAGGAAAAAAAGTGAAGATAGAGGTGGCGAGTTAGGGTTTGGTCCTTGCCACTTTTCTTGAATCATAAAAAAATGCAACAAAGGAATCTTATATCAATTTTTACTCCAGCACCGGGAAATTATCCTCAGACCTTTCGTGGAGATGATATTCCATGATAATGCGGGCGCAGGTATTCCACCGGAGGATTGAATCGTTGTTATCGTCTTTGTTTAGCGTATCTGCTTTTTCGTACAACTCCATAGCCTCCCGATACCACTCGTAGGCATCAAAATCAGAGCCGGGCGTTCGCGACTTCAATGCGGCTGCTCCCTGGCGCTCGTGAATGATGCCGGTGTAATAAACCCTTGCATACTCATCCTTCAAGTCATTAGCAATACTCAATGCCTGGCTGGCAGTTTTTGAAGATGATTCACCAAATTGATCTGTCAGGGCCAGTAATAATATAACGGAAGCTTTGTGGTTATCCGGATTGATCAATAAAATATCCAAGCAGATGCTTTCCGCCAACCTTGGCTGATTGAGCAAGCGATAATGCTCCGCTTTTTCCAGCGAGGCTTCGATTCCTTCTTTGGCAAGCGGCTTCAACTTAAATGTTTTTGTTTCGGAAGTAGTGGTCGTACTCATGGCGTAGCGTGATTGTGTTAATTATTGATTCATTACCTATTTTGTTTGGTTCCCTTTTTTAAAGATACGAAAAAGCTTCATCAGAGGATCATAAAATTTATCAGCCACACGTTCCTTCAACGGAATAATGGCATTGTCGGTGATCGCTATATTTTCCGGGCACACGGTAGTGCAGCACTTCGTGATGTTGCAAAGGCCAATGCCCTGTTCATGTTTCAAATCGGTGCGCCTGTCCTCCACATCCAACGGATGCATTTCAAGGGCTGCGGTGTAAACCAAGTGGCGCGGTCCGGAAAATTGTTCGTGCATGCTGTGTTCGCGCAATACGTGGCACACATCCATGCAAAGAAAACATTCAATGCACTTGCGGAACTCTTGCACACGGTCTATATCAATTTGATCCATACGCCAAGTGCCATCGGGCGCATCGGGCTGGCGTGGTTTAAATTTTTTAATTTTTTTCTTGACGCGGTAATTGACTGAAACATCGGTAACCAAATCGCGGATCACCGGAAAGGCTTTCATCGGCTGAAGTGTGATAGGCTTGTCGGTGGGCATGTCGCTCATGCGGGTCATGCACATAAGTTTGGGGTGGCCGTTTATTTCCGCAGAACACGATCCGCATTTGCCAGCCTTGCAATTCCACCTTACCGCCAAATCATTCGCGCTCTCTGTCTGGATTTGATGAACCGCATCAAGTACTACCATGCCTTCGGTAATATCAGTTTGATATTCTTTAAACTCTCCACCGTTGGGGTTCGTGCGCCATATTTTAAAAGTTACAATTGCCATTGCTTCAATTGAATAAAAATGGACTACTACATACTACAATTTATGATGTAAGATTGACTATAAAAACTGCCTACTGTAAACTGCTTTACTGCCTACTTTTTATATCCTATTCATTTCATCTCGTTGATAATCGCCTGAAGGTCGCTACGCAAAGGCACTGTCGGGATTTTTTTCACTTCCATGTTTCCTGCTTCGTCTTTGCGCAGGGTGATATTGATTTTTCCGAACTCCTCACTTTTCTCAGGATAGTCTTCACGGAAATGTCCACCACGGCTTTCCTTGCGCTCTCTGGCAGCCCGGGCGATCGCCTCGGCAACGGTCACCATGTGCTTTAATTCCAACGCTGTGTGCCATCCCGGATTATAACCACGATTGCCTCCACACCCTGTTTTCTTTACTTGCTCGCTGAACACTTTTATTTTATCGATGGCTTCGTCCAATTCTTTTTCAACGCGAACGATACCCACCAAATGTTGCATCTGTTCCTGCAAGTGCGATTGTATTTGAAATGGATTTTCTCCTACCGCATTCGCTTCCCTTTCAAAAGGGGCCAATGCCCACTTCGCCAATTCCTCCACTTGATTTTCGTTCACCTTCGTGGCTTGCGTTTCTTTGGCATACTTTGCTGCATGTTCACCGGCTAATTTTCCAAACACCAACAAATCGGAAAGAGAATTTCCTCCCAATCGGTTTGCGCCATGCAGGCCTGCGGCACATTCGCCTGCGGCAAAGAGTCCGGGCACATTAGTCATTTGAGTGTCGGCATCAATGCGCACACCGCCCATGATATAATGCGTGGTGGGGCCCACTTCCATCGGTTCTTTTGTGATATCAACGCCCGCTAATTCCTTAAACTGATGATACATGCTCGGCAGCTTTCTTTTGATGTGCTCGGGGGCGTTGGAGATTTTTTCTTTGATCCAGGCAATGTCGAGGAACACTCCGCCATGTGGCGAGCCCCGGCCTGCTTTTACTTCGCGCATGATGCAACGCGCCACGTGGTCGCGCGTGAGCAATTCAGGAGGACGCTTTGCGTTTTTATCTCCTTGTGTGTAGCGCCATCCTTCTTCTTCATCCATGGAAGTTTGACCGCGATAATTTTCCGGGATATCATCAAACATTAATCTCTTGCCAAGATTGTTGCTCAGCACACCGCCTTCACCGCGCACACCTTCCGTGAT
>JANOQB010000548.1:0-2220 GCA_031422215.1 Cytophagales bacterium
TCCGGTGTCTTGCCTGTGTTCCCGCTGGACCTGCACCTGCTACGTTTTCGTAAAGGTTTCTCCTTACATCGCCTGCTTCATGCGCTGCTATCAATTCGTTGCTGGCGGCTACTGCATATTGCGATGAGGAAATCAGATTCATAGTCATTGAGTGCAAAGAGTTGTTGGGGCCATCCACGGTAGTCCAGTCACCCGGCACAATCGGTGATTCAAAAATTGATTCGGGGTGTGGTGTCTGCGTCCAAGAGCTAACAAAGTTTGCAGAAGTAGTCAATGGCGCAAAACTGAAAGCCAAAGCCAAATCTGCTTGTTGAGCCGCCTCTGCATATTTGCCCCAATGCAAATAAACCTTGGCCAAAAGTGCTCTGGCAGCTTGCTTGGTGGCGCGGTAAGGAGCCAACGTGGCCGAAACCGCTGAAGGGTTTGGCAATAAAGCAACAGCCTGCAACAAATCTGCTTCCATCAGTGTATATCCTTCTACGTTGGTTGAGCGTGCTTTAAGGTCACCATCCGAAACTTTTTCAACAGGCTCCGTGCGCAACACAACCCCCAAATTGAAACCATTTACTTCCCTTCCTGGCTCATAGGAATAAACCCTGTGAAGTTCAAGGTAATTCAAGGCACGAAGAAAATATGCCTCTCCCTTGTAACGGTTTTTTAATGATGGTGAAATATTAGTCATGGCATCGACTTTTGCAATAACTGTATTGCACTCATTGATTGTTGAATAACGTCCATCGGAAATTGTGGCTCCTCCTCCGGTATCCTGGCCCCACCGATCCATGTGATTTCCTACGGTGTTTGCATGCTGGCCTGCAAATCTTGTTGTGCTCACCAAAATCATATTGTCTGCCATCACTTCAGGGTGCATCATGGTTTGCTGTCCATAAAATGTAAAATCATTGGTTCGCTCGTAAGCGGAAAAAACCATTGAGCGAAAACCAAGCGAATCTGCCAAGGATTGTGCCGGTGTAAGAGTAGCCCGGTTGAACGTTTCCAGGTCACATGAACCCAAGAGAGCAACCAAAATCAAAAGCGCGTTTATTTTTATCTTGTTCATAGTAATCAATGTTAGTTGTTAAAATCCAATTGTTAAACCAGCCATGTACTGCCTTCCGTTCGGAAAATTCCCAAAAGTTGACTGACCGCCTACATTGTTTGCCGTGCTGATAACTTCAGGATCGATTCCTTCAAATTTGGACCAGGTCAACAAGTTAAGGCCTTGAACAAAAAAGTTGAGCTTTCGCATTCCCATCTTTGATGCTATAGATTTAGGAACATCGTAGGAAAGAGTGACTTGTTTTAGCCGCACATACGATCCATCAGAATACCAACGGGTGCTCCCACCCCCTGAATTTTGATTAAATCCATTGATAATACCATTGTTACCAAATGGGCGAGGAGCATTTGTCATATCACCTGGCTTTTGCCAACGATCCAACTGACTCCGCAACTGATTGTTAAATGTTGAACCTCCCGCTGCAATATTTTGCAAGTCTCCTAGAAACACTTCATTGCCACCTTGGTATTGGAAGAAAACTTCAAGCGAAATTCCTTTATACCTAACACTGTTGTTTACGCCTCCGAAATAGGTTGGAATTGGTGAGCTCTTTGCATATCCATCTATGGCAACCAAAGGGTTATAGGTTGGGTTTCCATTCAAATCGTAGTGCAATGACCGCCCCGTTGCTGGGTTTACACCAGCATAATCGAACACATAATTAAACGAAAGCGGCTCTCCTTTTATAAGGAACGTTGGCGAACCTGGGCCACCCAGGCGCTCGCCTTTGTTGGACAGTTCGATAACCTCATTGTGCAAAGTCGAAAAATTGGCATTTACGTCCCATTTCAATCCACCCGTGTTAAGCACAACTACACCCAATTCAACTTCAATGCCCTGGTTCAAAACTTTACCTGCATTACCCTTATAGTTCACAAAGCCTGCATCGGATGGGAGGGGTATGTCAAAGAGCAAAGCTTTGGTTGTGTTTTTATAATATTCAACTGATCCATAGAGTCGGCTTCCCCATAATCCAAAATCCACGCCTGCACTGATCTGATCTTCCTCTTCCCATGTGAGAATATCATTTCCGAGTCGTATTGGACGAAATATAGGAGAACCATTGAAAGAGCCCGGTTGTGAACCTAGCCCCCCGGCCACCGATGGAGAAGTGGTACTGTACTGCGTGAGCCCATCATAGTCTCCTATTTCGGAGTTGC
>JANOQB010000549.1:0-2423 GCA_031422215.1 Cytophagales bacterium
CAGGTGCTGGACAGTTATGAAAGCGTAACCTACTCCAACGGGCAGGCCGGATCGATTTACAAGCAATTAATCCCATTGGCCAACGCCACCCTTAAGCCAGGCGAGTGGCAAGTATATGATGTGATTTACACAGCCCCACGCTTTAGCGACAATGGACGCGTAGTATCGCAGGCAAAAATAACAGTCCTTCACAATGGGGTGCTGATACAAAACGATGCACTTATCTGGGGGCCTACCGAATACAAAGGGCTACCTGTTTATCAACCGCACGGAAAGGCCAGCATAAAATTACAAGATCATGGAAACCCGGTGAGCTACAGAAATATTTGGGTGAGGGAATTGTAGACGGCACCATCAAAAAAAAAAGCCAGGTTTATAGCCTGGCTTTTTTTATTCCTGTAAAACTGATTCACTCTTGAGGAAGCGTTTGGCCTTCCACTTCACCTTTGATAATCAACTGCACGAAACCACTTTCAATATTGGCGGTAACCGTAACAGTTTTGTTAAATGCACCTGTGGCCGAAGCATTATAGGTCGCCTTGATAAAGCCTGATCCACCGGGCATAACTTCTTCGCGGGTCCAGCTTGGCGTGGTACATCCGCACGATGCCTGCACATTGGTAATGATCAACGGGGTCGCACCGGTGTTTGTAAATTTGAATTCGTGAGTTACCGGAGTGCCTTGCTTGATCTTTCCAAAATTGTGAGTGGAAGCGTCCCAGGCAAAGGCAGCCAAGGAAGAGTTAAGTACAATTTTTTCTGGGGCGGCAGCATGCTGGGCATAGGCACCAACTGTAAGGCCGGCCAAAAGGGCGATGATCAGTAATTTTTTCATGTTGATTTTAATTTTGGGTTAAACTTAATCCGTTCAGTTGAATGATACAAACTTCGCACTCAAAAACCACACCACCTGTTAACGAAACCATAATAAATGTTAAGGACTTGTTAATCAGGTATTCAGGGTGTAAATACTTAGCTACCTTTACCTTATGAGCAGGCTTACCCTCCGGATAGTAATAATTTTAGCAGCCATAAGCATTGTGGGCATTGCGGCCACCCAAATCTATTGGGTGCGAAAGGCATTCGACCTTAAAGAGAACCAATTTAACCACGAAGTTACGGCTTCCCTTACTAATGTTGCCAACAAAATCATGGATATCAACAAGACTCCATCGGCAGCCAACAATCCCGTAAGGCAACTGTCAACCAATTATTTTGTGGTGTTGATCAATAGCCCGATTGATAACGGCCTGCTTGAGTTCCTCTTGCTGACAGAATTTGAAAAGCGAAATGTGACAGCCGATTTTGAATACGGCATCTACGATTGCACCGAAAAATGCATGGTGGGTGGAAATTATATATCACCACAAAAAATAAATTACCGGACGGACATGAGCGGGCTGCCCACCTTGAACAATGATGGCTACTACTTTGGTGTGTTGTTTTCCGGTGTGGAGGCAAACCTTCTCAGCCAAATGGGTATATGGGGTTTTTCATCCGTAGTATTGCTCATCGTTATTTTCTTTTTTGTTTATACGCTGCTGGTTATCCTACGGCAAAGGAGGCTCTCCGAAATACAAAAGGATTTTATAAACAACATCACCCACGAGTTCAAAACACCCATCTCAACCATTGCCATCTCAACCCAGGTTTTAAAAAATCCAGATATCATTCAGTTTCCCGAACGCCTTCTTAATTATGCTACGATAATCGAAAATGAAAATCATCGCTTGCAACAACAGGTGGAACATGTGCTTCAAATGGCGCGGCTCGAGAAGGAAGACCTGGGGTTGAAAAAAGAAAAGTGCGACCTTCACGCCCTGATCGCTGAGGCCGTGAAAAACAAATCCTTTCAGGCATCAAACCCATCCATTCAGCTAAACTTGGAAGCTGCTCCATCCACGGTAATGATCGACAAACTCCATGTGGTGAATGTGATTTATAATTTGCTCGACAACGCCACAAAATACAATCCGAACAAACCTGAGATAACAATTTCCACACACACAAAAGGAAGGATGATACAAATGGAAATCCATGACAACGGAATTGGCATTGACAGCAAGGAACAGAAAAAAATATTTGACCGTTTTTATCGCGTGCCCACGGGCAACCTGCACGATGTGAAAGGATTTGGCCTGGGGCTTAGCTATGTAAAACGTATTGTGGAGGCACATGACGGAAGGATTTCGGTGGTGAGTAAATTTGGGAACGGCAGCACGTTCATAATTCAACTGCCCCTTTGCGAATGAGCGCCAAAATTTTGTTGGTGGAAGATGACCCCAGCCTTGGTTTTGTGATCAAAGACAACCTTGTGCTAAAAGGATATGAAGTCACGCTTTGCGCAGATGGCGAGGCAGGCGAGCGGGCTTTTCATCAAACCCCATTTGATCTTTGCATTTTGGATGTGATGATGCCCAAGC
>JANOQB010000550.1:0-3293 GCA_031422215.1 Cytophagales bacterium
CCGAGAAAATACTGGAGCGACTTAAAAGCCAAACTTACCCAAGAAGGTAGCCAACTGTCCGAAAATATCGGACAGTTGAAAATGGCAGCGGAGGATGGCAAAATGAGGCTTACAGATGTGGCTGACACAGAACAGGTTTTAAGATTAATTCAGTCTATTCCTTCTCCAAAAGCAGAACCGTTCAAACAATGGATGGCAAAAGTCGGCTATGAAAGAATTGAAGAAACAGAAGACCCTGAATTGAGTTTCGACCGCGCAATGGAAACTTATCTTGCTAAAGGTTACAGCAAAGCATGGATAAACCAAAGACTAAAAAGTATTGAAGTTCGAAAAGAGCTAACGGACGAATGGGGAAACCGAGGAGTTAAAAGAGGAATGGACTTTGCCGTTCTTACAGACATTATCACCAAAGCTTGGAGCGGCAAGTCTGTAAAGCAATACAAGAAACATAAGGACTTGAAGAAGGAAAATCTTCGCGATCATATGACCAACTTAGAATTGGTTTTGAACATGCTAGCAGAGGCAACTACTTCGGAAATTTCAAAAAAGAAAAAGCCAACAAACTTGGATGAAAGCAAAGTAATTGCCAAGCAAGGTGGAGCCGTTGCCGGAAATGCACGAAAAGAGATTGAAGTAAGAACTGGAGACAAGGTGGTGAGTACGCTAAACGCCAAGCAAATCGCTGAAGGCAAACCGAATAAGAAACTGAAATAGATTTTTAAGCTCGCGCCACTATGAAAGATCGTCTTCGATTTTTTGGATCACTCACTTTGCTCTGGCTCGCCTTCTTTATTTTGGCCAGGGTACTATTTTTTGCCTATCTGCACACGCAGACATCCGGCCTCACCATCCATGAAATCCTTACCCCATTTATCTTGGGCCTGCGCATGGATGTGGCCATGACGGCATATTGGATGTTGATCACCGGTTTGATATTCACCACTTCTCCTTTCATTTCCAACCGGACGGTTTTTATTGTGCAAGGAATCTTTACCACCATTTTTCTTTTCATCAGTTCATTGATCATCACAGCCGACTTGGAGTTGTACAAGCATTGGGGTTTTAGAATAAACTCTACGCCACTCATGTATATGGAGACTGAAGCGGCCAGCAGTGTAAACCCAACGGTGTTGGTAGTTTTGATTTTCATTTTTCTGATGCTGTTTGCGTCCTTCCTGTTTTTCTATTGGAAAAAGTTGGCTCCGATGTTGCGGTCACTAAGTGCTCTGGAAAAAAAATGGTGGGGCGTATGGTTTCTGATTACCGTGGCTCTGATCATTCCCATCCGCAGCAGTTTTAGTGTGGCACCGCTCAATACGGGTGTGGTCTATTTTCATAAATCAAAAGCGTTTCCAAACCACGCAGGCATCAATCCGGTTTGGAATTTTTTGCGAAGCGTAATGCGCGATGATCGTAGCAAATACCCGGAGGACTTCCATGTGGGATATGAAAAAGAATTTAAAGAACTCCTCCACACAAAGGGCAAAACCGAAATGCTTATCGCGAAGGAAAAGCCCAACGTGATTCTAATTATTCTTGAAGGTTTCACAACAAAGATCATCGGCCCCTTAGGTGGCTTGCCCAATATCACACCTTCCCTAAATGCTTTAGCTAAAGAAGGAATCCTGTTCACGAATTTTTATGCCAGCGGAGACCGCACCGACAAAGGCCTCGTATCAATTTTGAGCGGCTACCCGGCACAACCGCAAACCTCCATCATCAAATATCCGGACAAGACCCAGAGCCTTCCCTATTTGCCGAAAGCCATGATGGCACTTGGCTACCACACCTCTTTTGTTTATGGTGGCGATGTTGGATTTGCCAATATGGAATCGTACCTCACCAACGCATCGTTCGGCCACATCACCGAGGTGGATGATTTTGACAGCGACATAGACGATTCAAAGTGGGGCGTGGCCGATCACTATGTGTTTGCTCGTCTGCTTGCCGAGTGCGACACCGCGAAGAACCCTTTTTTTAAAGTAATGCTTTCGCTGAGCAGTCACGAGCCATTTGTTGTGCCCATGGAGCCAGTCTTTAAAGGAAACGATGAAGCCACGTTGTTTTTAAATTCTTGCTTTTATGCCGACAAAAGCCTGGGTGAATTTATAAGCGAAGCAAAGAAAAAAGATTGGTGGAGCAATACGCTCATCATTATCACGGCCGATCACGGCCACCGGTTTCCCAACTCCGAAGAGCTTAAGGAAAAAGAAAGATTCAAAATACCGATGTTGTGGTTGGGTGGGGCCATCGCCAAGCAAGACACTACCGTGCAAACCTTTGGAGTGCAAACGGACATTGCCAACACGTTGCTAAATCAACTTGGTTTGAATTCAAATGACTTTGCCTTTAGTAAAAATATAATGGCTGCCGATGCCAAATCTTTTGCCGTTTATGTTTTCAATAATGGTTTTGGATACGTTGCCCCTGGCCATGAAAATGTGTATGACCTAGACATGAAAAATTATTTGAAAAAGGAAGGTGATGAACGAGAGCTTTCCTTTGGCAAGGCCTACATGCAAAAACTTTTTTACGATTATAACTCGCGTTAACATGAAGAAATTTATTTTTAGCACATTGCTGATTACGACTATGATCACCGCTAAGGCGCAGGAAGTGGGCCTTTCGTTTTCTTACTTCATTCCTCGTAATGGATATTTTTCAACACCCATCAGTCCGTTTTCCATTCGTGGATTGGGATTTAATTTGAACCGCTTCATCGCGCTCGAAACGGGCGCATCGCTTTACAGGATGTCGGGCCTGAACATCATTGATCTGCCCTTTGAAACTAAAGACCCATTGCTGGGTCCTAATTTCATGTTGTTCATACCGACCGAACTCGTCATTCAATTGCAAGGAAAAAATGTTCAGTTCGATATTAAAGGGGGCGGGTTTTTCTTTTATGGATTTGATAATAAATTGAACAACGGAAATTTTGATAAAGCCATTCGCAAATTCGAAAACTGGACGGTAGCCAATGCTGACATACAATTTGACAACAATCCTGGTTTTGGCTATCACTTTGGTGCGGAGTTTACCGTGGACGTAACGCAGCAATTCGCGATCTCCATTGAGACCAACTACTTGATGGGCAAAGCCAAATTTCCCCTCACGGGCAGCTATAGTGGAGGCACTACGGCCATAGAAAAAGTAATGCTAGAATATCCAAACGCCAAAGTGGATTTCACCGGTTTGGAATTTTCTATTGGGATTATTTTTTCGGGGAAGTAGATAATGGCAAAAATTTTACGAGCCTTAGGGTTGGGTGAGTCTCAACGGGTGCATTTCAAAAT
>JANOQB010000551.1:0-2157 GCA_031422215.1 Cytophagales bacterium
GGCATCTTTCATATACTTTTCAACATGCTTGCCTTTTATTGGTTTGGCAAACTCTTTATCGAGTATTTGGGAAGCGATAAGTTGATAGCACTGTATGTGCTTGGCGCGATTGCAGGCGGGGTTTCTTATTTGATAGTTTACAATACCATTCCATTTTATGGCGAGCGCATTCCTGTTCATGGAATGGTGGGCGCTTCGGCAGCCGTGTATGCAGTATTGGTGGCAACGGCAACGCTCTTGCCCGATTATACTTTCTTTCTTTTGTTCTTGGGCCCGGTGAAGATCAAGTATATCGCGTTCGCTTATATCGTAATCTCACTGCTCGGTTCAGTGGGCGGCAATGCCGGTGGCAATGTGGCACACCTCGGTGGCGCGCTGATAGGTTTTGTTTACATAAAGCAGCTGCAGATTGGTGTAAACTGGGGAACCTGGATAACCGCCACGTTAGATTGGATCAAAGGGCTGTTCGCTTCACAGCCTAAAGTAAAAGTCACTTACCGAAATCCAGAACCGAAGTCCAAATCAACCTCCTCTTCTAAACCCGCATCGCGGCCAAGCAAAGCATCGCAAGATGAAATTGATGCCATCTTAGATAAAATTTCTGATCGTGGTTACGAAAGCCTTTCGAAGGAAGAGAAGGAGAAACTTTTTAATGCGAGCAAGAAGTGAGGCGTTGAAAATCAATTCCATTATTTATTTTCTTGCCCGTCTTTTTTTTTAAAAAGCCTTTCCCCATTTTTTGTCAGCATATATTTTCCGGTTTTTAACGCAGAGAGCGCAAAGCCACGCAAAGTTTAGGGTTTCTTAACTATTGTTTTTTGTATCTGAACCTCTTTGCGCACCTCCGCGTACTCTGCGTTTTTTATTTTTTCACGCAGGTCGAGCATAATCTGTAATATAAAAATCTCTACACAATCGCCTTCGCAATCCCAAACGCTGCTGCTGCTGCCAAAGCACCTACCAGGGTCACACGCATGGCACCTTTTAGTAATGGTTGGCCGGTGAGTTTGCTTTTCACCAAACCAAAAACAACAAGGCAAATCAATGTGATGATCGTAGAGTAAATCAACCCCGTTTGCGCGGTGTCGGAGAAAAAATAGGCACTGAGCGGGATCATGCCACCGATCACATACGAGATGCCAATGATGAAGGCACTTTGGTGGGCCCTGTGTTTGTCGGGGCGCTCCAGGCCAAGTTCAAACCGCATCATAAAGTCAACCCACTTTTTGGGGTCCTTCGCCATCTCGCGGGCGATGCGTTCCTGCAATTCATCGCTTACACCATATTCGGCAAAAATTTCTTTTGTCTCCTGTATTTCAACTTCGTGTTTAGTCACTACCTCGTCATGTTCCCTGCGTTCTTCCGAGTTGTAATGTTCAATCTCTGTGCGGCCTGCGAGGTAGCCGCCCAATCCCATGGCAATGGAACCGGCCGCTATTTCGGCCAGGCCTGCCGTGATCACGATGGCGGTAGAATCCACTGCGCCACTCAATCCTGCGGCAAGCGCAAAGGGCACCGTGAGCCCATCGCTCATGCCAATGACAAAATCCCTTACTTTTTCTGACGATTGAAAATGTTCTTCCATTACATTGAAACTTATCTACCAAAAATAAGAATTTTAAACGGGCTGAATTTATCTATCGAATCGGGCGTGCACAAGACCGATCCGCATCCGATAACTAACTCTTTTACCGATGGTTTGATTACACCAACCGAAATCACTAATTTTTCACTTCTTTAACCTAACCCAATTGTTATGACCCCCCGTCAGTTATTTGTTGCCGTCTCTGTTGCAACCACCGCCATTTTATTAGTGTGGAGTTACTTCTGGAGAGATGTGCTGCTGCTTTTCGTTATCGTTGCGCCACTCATTTATATGGGGATAGTGGACATGGTGCAAAGCAAGCAATCCATAAGAAGGAATTTTCCTCTGCTGGGCCGCCTGCGCTATGTGTTTGAAGACCTGCGACCAAAAATACAACAGTACTTTGTAGAGAGCGACACCGATGGCTCGCCCATCAACCGCAACGAACGCTCTGTCATTTATCAACGTGCCAAAAAACAAGTGGACACGGTACCTTTCGGAACACAACTAAATGTGTATGCCGAAGGCTATGAGTGGATGACGCACTCGATCGTGCCGCTGGATTTCCATAC
>JANOQB010000552.1:0-4599 GCA_031422215.1 Cytophagales bacterium
TTGCCTGCACATCACCTAAAGAGGCCCGCGAAGAAGAGTGGATAAAACTTTTCAACGGCAAAGACATCAGCGACTGGATTGTGAAAGTGCACCACCACGAAACTGGGGTAAACTTTGGCAACACCTTTCGCGTGGAAGATAGAATTATCAAAGTGCGTTACGATCAGTATGGCGACTACAACGATCAGTTCGCTCACCTTTACTACAAGCAACCTTATTCGCATTATCATTTGGTGGTGGAGTACCGCTTTACCGGAGAACTTCAAAAGGGCGCACCCGACTATACGATGCTAAATAGTGGTGTGATGTTTCATTCGCAAGATCCGCGTGGTATGTTGAAAGAACAAAACTGGCCCATCTCTGTGGAGATGCAATTTTTGGCCGATATTGAGGATGGAAACCCGCGGCCCACTGGTAATATGTGTTCGCCCGGAACAGAGATTGAATATCAAGGAAAACTGTTTGACGGCCATTGCCTGAACTCATCTTCCAAAACTTATAACAAAAACGAATGGGTGCGTGCCGAGTTGATTGTGCTTGGCGATTCGCTGATCACGCACATTATCAATGGCGATACGGTTTTGCAATACAGCAAACCAACGATGGGCGGTGGTGTTGTGGCTGGGTACGATAGTGCGGTTTGGCAGTCAGGCAAGCCATTGACTTCCGGCCACATTGCATTGCAGAGCGAAGGCCAGCCAGTTGATTTTAGAAAAGTGGAGTTGAAAAATTTGAGGAAGGAGATACAAGTTCGGTAACCTCCAGTTAGGATTTAGTTTTAAATTCTTGTGTAACTTCATCTCATAATTTGAATCTTATGCTTACCCGAAAGAAATTTGTAAAGCAGTTAACTATCGCAGGCGCAGGACTTTATTTAAGTCAATCTGCGTTTGCCAACATTATTGTTACACAGAAGAAAGAAAAATTGGGCATTGCCCTGGTTGGGCTTGGTTACTATAGCACCGACCTGCTGGCCCCGGCCTTGCAGCTTACCAAACATTGCGAGCTGAAGGGCATTGTTACCGGAACCGCCACCAAAGCGGAGCAATGGAAAAAAATTTATAAGATTGAGGATAAGAATATTTATAACTACCATTCATTTGATAAGATTGCCAATAACCCTGACATCGATGTGATTTATATTGTGTTGCCACCGTCCTTGCATGCCGAATATGTAACGCGTGCCGCAAAGGCCGGTAAGCATGTGTGGTGCGAAAAGCCCATGGCCATTTCGGTGGGCGAATGTCAGCAGATGATCGATGCTTGCAATAAAAATAAAGTGAAGTTGAGCATTGGTTACCGCATGCAGCACGAACCCAACACACAACAGATCATCCGTTACCGAAAGGAAAGGTCGTATGGCAATGTGTTAAAGGCAGAGGCAGCTGCGGGTTACTTTGATGGTCGCACCAACCATTGGAAGCAAATAAAAAAAATGGGAGGAGGTGCCATGTACGACATGGGTGTGTATCCGCTCAATGCCGTACGGTATAGCATCGGGGTTGAACCTGTTTCGGTCATGGCCAAGCAATCCACCACACGGCCTCAAATCTATACTGAGGTGGATGAGACGATGGTGTTTGACCTTGAGTTTGCAGGTGGGGTCACGGCTCATTGCGAGACCAGTTTTGGCAAAGGCATGAATGAATTGACAGTGACATGCGAAAAAGGCTGGTACAAACTTTCGCCATTTCAGGCGTACAGTGGAATCAGTGGTGTTACCAGTAATGGAACAAAACTTAATGCCCACATTCCCAATCAGCAGGCAAAGCAAATGGATGACGATGCCCTGGCCATCAAAAACGGAACACCGGTGTTGGTGCCAGGAGAAGAAGGGTTGAAAGACATCCGTGTGGTGGAAGCAGTTTACCGCTCAGTGGCTGAGAATAGGGGGGTAGCTATTTAGCGATTGTTAAGATGATGCTTATTTGGTTTGAGTGGTTCATTCGAACTCATTATTCGATACTCAAATTTGAATGTAGAATGATGAATGTTGATTTTTGAAATAGCCCAGTTTATATTTAGGTAGGCTTGCTCGGTATATTGTAGCACAACAAATACAAAGTTTATCAATACGCCCTGTCCACCACGCCTGATCCATACACCTTTTTCGATACGTTTTTGGTATTGCCTTTGTGTTTCACACTGCCACTTCCCAGCACTGTGGCATCCAGCGTTGCGGTGGCCGACAATTCGCAATTGCCCGATCCGCTCATTTTTACTTTGGCACTTTCCAGTTCGCAGGCAAAAGCATTTAAACTTCCGCTCCCGCTCATCACGATGTCATTGGTTGTTGCATATCCTTTTAAGGCAATGTTTCCGGAGCCACTGATTTCTGTTTTCAGGTTGCTGCCTTTAATGTCAAGGTCAATGCCCCCACTACCCGATACCGACAAATTCAAATAGTCGGCAGCTATGGAGTTCTCAGAAACAATTTTGCCTCCACCGTTCACCTGTATTTCTGTTAGCTTTTTCACGCTTACCATCACCTTCATCACCGGTTTGATTTTTATGTCGTCAATTTTCGACCAGATACTTTTATTGGGGCTGTCCGGCTTGCGCTCCACGTTTACCATCAGCACGCCATTCTCCACTTTCACGGTGGTGAGCTCCCATATTTCAGGAAGGGTTTCCACGTTTACTTCCTGCTTATTGGTCTGCTTTACATACACTGTATAATTTGAGTTTACATAGATGCTTGTAAACTCGGGCAGTTCCAACGTCTTTTTGGTGGTTTGCGCAAACGTAAAAGAAGCAATGGAAAGCAGTACTATTGAAACAACGATAATGGCAAGGATAAAATTTGTTTTTCTCATAGGGTTGTTGATTTGGGACCTAAATCTCTAAATCTTTGACTGTTATAAACCTGCGCATTCGACAGGATTACAGGGCGGGCGACAAAAAGTATTAGCTTACGATCAATCGAATTGCTATCGCCCTTTATTCTTAAAAATTGCCCTGTAGATAAATACAAAAAGCACCAGCCCAACACAGATCATAAAAAATACAGTAGGTGTTATCAGTTTTGTGGCATGCATGGGCTTATAGGTTAAAGGCGTAAACGCATCTGAAATTTAACATCATTTCTGATATTTCCATTGATTGTTTCACTGCCAGAACCAATCGTATCCCTGTCGGTATAGCGCACGTGTGCCCATCGCAGCCACACATCCACTTTTTTAGAAATGCTGTATTGCAGCAACACATAGTTGCGTATGCCCACACCATAGTAGGCAGGAAATGAAAATGCGAGCCACACATCCTTTTCATATATATAAAGCCTGTTGTCATAGTCAGCCGCATCAAACAATGCATAACGTCCGCTTATGCTGAGTTTGCCAGCACTCCATGTTACATCTTGCAACAATACCATTCCTTGAGAGGCTGTTCCTTCATGGGAATAAGAGTTGAATTGTGCGCGCGTGCGGAAACTAAGTTGTGTGCTCACTGCATAGTCTGCATTGATCCAATAATTGCGTCTGGTGCCGGGTGCGGTGCGGTATAAATTATCATCGGTGATTGAGTTTCTAACTTTGGTTTCTTCTCTGGCTTGCAAGAACAATACAACGTTCTTGGCTGGCTTGTAGTTGAACCGAAACAGCCATTCACTTCCATCCGATGGGGCATAACTTCTGTACCGTAACCACGGAAATCTAAATAAATCCAAATAGCCGGAGAAAGAATATTTTTTGTTTGGCACATATTTCCATCCCCAATACATGCCGGTTTCGTTTTGGGGAGTTGTGTTTTCTGCAAGTGCATTGCTATAGAAAGAAAAAAAATTGCGATCATATTTTCGATAGTGCAAAGAGAAGTCAAGTGAAGGGGCAAGGCTTGCGAGTACTCCGGCCGTTACGCCCATGCCATGATCTGTGCTGGAAGATACCTCACTGAAAAAGGAAAAATTTTTGTAAGCGTAATTCAGGTATCCGCCCACATTGGTGTTTTTATCTCCCTCAAAATAGAACTGATTGTATAGCGTTGGCTTGCGCAACAGAGGAGAACTAAACTGTGTATGGTGCATGATCAGCCCTGCATCCAATGTGTTGATTTTGTAGGATACAATGGCTGCCATATTTTTTTCCTTTACCGTGTTGCGGTTTTCAATTTCACTTGGCGTACGATGCAGCCCCGTGTAGCTGAGCGAAGAAACAATCTGAACAGGTTCTGAAATGGTGTCAAGAGCTACATTGCCATCTCTCCATCGCGAGGAATACATCACATGAGCAACAATGTTTTTATTCATGGAATAGGAAACGGCAGCACCTCGGAAAAAGCCTGCTTCATAGAGCGATGTATAGGGCAAGAACCCCACGTTGGCCCTGCGTATGGTAGTTACGGCTTCAGAATTTTTTCCAATTCCAAAGGCAGAACCAAGTGTAAGTCCTTGTCCAAACTGTGCTTGATAATCGCCCACGATCAGGTTCTTTATTTTTCCTTTGTTCATTGCCTGTGCATGGAAGGAAATATAGTCAGCACCATATTGCTTTTGGTTGGGGCTCCAACTTAATTTTTCCCCTGCATCTTTTTCTGCCGTGAAGCCAACACTAAAGTCGCCCGGCCTGCTGGTGCGAAACCGTGCGTATAGCTTGTCGGGTG
>JANOQB010000553.1:0-11615 GCA_031422215.1 Cytophagales bacterium
GATTTCTTCGTGCCTTAGTGACTTCGTGGCAAGGTGAGGTGTGTGAAAATTGAGCCACGAAGGAACCAAGCTACGAAGTTTCACCAAGAAAATACGTTCAAATTAGATTTATGCGTAACATCAGTTTCTAACTCGCAGACAATGCACAACGCGGGAATTTGATCTTATCTGATCACTCCACCCTCGGCAATTTTATAAAAAACGTAGTGCCACTCTCCACCGTAGTCTCAAACCAAATTTCGCCTGCGCTCTGTTCAATGCCTTGCTTGGAAATGGCCAGGCCCAAGCCCGAACCTGAATGTTTTGTGCTGAAGTAAGGAACAAAAACTTTGTCAATCATCTCCGGCTCAATTCCCTTTCCATTGTCGTTGATACTTATAACAAAGTGATTCTCTACTTGATCAATCGAAACCTTCACCAACACCTGGTTGCTTCCACCCGATTGCAATCCATTCAAAATAATATTTGAAAAAATACGGTTCAGCAGTTGTCCATCGCCCATCACAAAGGCACTACTTAAAGCCGATGTAAACTTTACTTCACCTCCCTGATAATCGGAATACAAATTGACGCTCTTGCTTATTAGGGGAACCAGATCAACACGTTCCAGGATGGGCGCGGGCATGCGCGCGAAAGCACTGAACGAAGAGGCGATATCATTCAGGATGTCAACTTGGGTGAGCAGCGTTGTAATGGACGTTCGTGCCTTTTCATCATCCAACTTATTGGCCATGAGTTGATGTTCCATTTGTTGAAGCGTCAACTTCATGGGGGTAAGTGGGTTTTTAATTTCGTGCGCCACTTGCTTTGCAATTTCGCGCCAGGCACTTTCCTTTTGGCTTCGTGCCAGATCAAGTTTGCTTTGCTCTAAGTTATGCACCATGCGGTTGTATTCCGAAACCATCATACCGATTTCATCATTCGACTTCCACTCCAATGGTTTGTTCACACCCGACAGCGTAGTGCGGGCCAATATGCGTGTGATGAAGCGCAATGGAAACGTGAGTGAGTTGACCACATAAAAAGACAGCACAGAAAATAAAATAAAAATTAGGGTGAACACCGTGAGAAAATTCGAGAGCACATTCACCTGCGTTTCTTCCAGCGAATTGAAGGAATCAAAAAACGGTACACTTAAAATCCCCAACAGCTCACCCGACTCCGGTGATTTTAGGGTAACATAGCAGTTGTTGAAATAAAGTGAGCCAATTTTTTCATCGGCAATCAGGGTCTTGGCACCTTCAAGAGTTATCTTTTCCCACGCCACACGGTTCATCAATGCTGAAGTGATCTGGCTTTCCACAATAAGTGGTTGGCTGGATGCCACATGCTTTCCCGCCCGGTCATAAAAAGTAATGTCGAAATTTGAAACTTTGGCACGGTCGATCAGAATATTTTCAAAATCATCGCGCCCCAAGGTGCCATTGAAAAATTCAGATACAATTGGAAGAATGCTCTCACCCAACTGCCTGGCCCTGGCTTCAAAATTACTGTTCAACTCATCTTCCGCAGATTTGCTTACGCGATTCAACGTGGTAATGGTGGCCACAAACAAAGGCAACGAAAAAGCCAAGTAGATGTAGAGTTGAATACGGGCCGCATAATTCATGCTCAACCCGTTCACAACAGAAGCAGCCCAATAAATAAGCATGGCTATCACCAGCAAAATAATCCCTGATACAAAAAGGAAGGAGAAATTGGTGAGCACATAAAACACAGGGTACGAGGTGGAAGTTGTTACAACCACGGAGCCAGTAACATCCTCCACGCCTGTGTGAAAAAATCCGTTGGAGCGGATACCCATATTAAAAAAGTCAAAATCCGTTAGGTTCGTAAAATCAAAATCACGCTCGTAATTATAGTTTCCGAAACTACTAAGGATTTTTCCGTCCTTAATAAACGAAAAACTACGATCTCTATTTTCAAAATATTCTGCAAAGCGCCTATCTACCAGCAATTCGGGATACACGTTTTGAGGGATTATCCGCTTCAGCGAAAGATCGATAAGCACAAAACCGATGATCGCATCCATTCTATAAATAGGAATCAATGAGAGGTATTTTTTATTGGGATCCAGTTCAGAAGGTTGGATAAAATAAATGCCTTCATATTCTGTCCTATTGGATGTGTTTTGAAAACGGTCAGAAAACATGGCAAGGGTTTCAGGCGAAACATTGTCCAATGGTTCTCCGGCAGAATTGTATAAATAAATTCGCGAATCGTAGCGGTCGAAGTATGAGTTGAGATATACCTGTTTGATCTTCTGCCTGATTGGTGACTTGATCAAAAAAGGATTGTTAAGCCTGCTTTGGATAAAAGCATCCTGCCCTATCCGCTTGGCGCTTTCGTTTAGAAGATATTCTCCCAATACATCGCGGCCAATCAAATAATTTGCTGCAAACTTAAACTGCGAATGGGCCTGCTTCTCTTCTTCAAAATGTTTGATACTTAGTCCGTGCTGAACACCGAGCGCGGTTACTGCTGCGAAAAGATAGATGAATGTAACAAATCCCAATTTCCTTAATGAAGAACTTAAGCGTGTGGCATGCAAGATCAAAAAAAACACAAAGGCGATGGGAAGGGTGATGAAATAATCGCGTGAAGCAAACAGGAAGTAAATGGTGAAGAGTGAAGCCGCCAAAATCAACACGATAAAAAAAATCAGAAAAGTAGGATAAAGTGCTTTGGCCATGTTGATGAGTACGTGAATAAAAAAAAACGCACTAACGCAGCCAGCCAGCACCGATAGCCAGGACAGCGAACGCAACCAATCAAACTGAATTGACTGAGTGATGTCTAATGCAATAGCGGAATTATGAAAAATGGTCTCCACAAAAAGAAATGGATACAAGAATGAAAAGAAAGCAAGCGTTATAAAGAGCACTGCGCTTACATACCTTGCCCAACCCGACAAGCCCAACAGATGCTTTGTTGCGCTCCAATGATGATAGGTAAGGAACACATAACAACAGATGACCATCACGCCAATAGAATTGATGAACAAATCACCAATGGAAGAATTGTAAGAAGCTGAAGCAAAATATTGTGGATCAAAAACCGAGGAAGCCAGCCATCGCGCAGGAAAATTGAAGTAAACCATAATCATCCGCATAAGCACAAAGGCTCCTGTACAAACAAGAAAAACCCATTCATGCTTTTTGGACTGATGGAGCGGGCGGGCCAAAAAGTAAATTCCAATAATGAAACAAATCAATGCTGCACAGGCAAGGACAAACAATGAATAGCGGCTTGTAGTACTCCCGCTTTCAAGCTGAATTTTAAATGCTTCCCTCCCATTCAGACTCACCATTGAACCAGCCTGGCCAGCAGCATCCAAGATTGCTCCACGTGCTTTGCCGAAAATAGTTTCGTTCCATGCGGAGGAAAGATACCGGTTGGAGATTGGAAATTTGCGCACCAACGGTATCACTGCAATCAGCCTTTTGGTTGTATTTATCTGCCAACTTTTAATCAGAAAATCCCCCGAAGTGCTTTGTGACAGTTGAAAATCGGATCCACTGTTTACCGTACTAAGGTCAGGGAAAAATTGGTTATTGCTCCACGCCAAAATCCTGGTGCTGTCAATCAAAAAAAATGAATTGCGCAGTAAATGCCAGGTAACTGAACCAGGATCAGTAAGGATCACATTGGCCTCACTATTTACTTCTTCCGATAATGAATGAAGATTTTTTTCAAGTAAGGTTAGTTGTCTGTTGGCATGGTCATTATCATATTCAAGGTAGGCGCAACCCAGCAGGCTCAACAACGCTAAGCTAAAAAAAAGTGTGGGCCGGTTTATAACCATAGAAATAGGTTACATAAAAATAGGGAATCGACAACTGATTTCTACAGAGTAGATTAGGAAAGGTTTACTTCCTGGCTTTGTTATTGTTGGTCTCCTTTGTTATTGTTGGGTTGTTATTGTTGGTCTCCCGACCAACAATCCCTAAATCTCCAAGCAATAATCTCCCCTTGGTAAAGGTTTACTTCCTGCCAAGCCCACCAAACCAATAGAGAAACAATATCCTTGAATAGCGAAAGCTATAAGGTATCGACAAAATGGAAAGGGCAACCAAGGCAACCCCATAAACCCAATCGGGTGGGTTTACCGTGAAATACAAACTCACCCAAACCAATACCATAATTACCACATTGAATGCATAGCTAACAAACATGGAGCCGTAATAAAATCCTGGCTCCGGCTCGAAGGTGGCACCACACACTGCGCAGTGAGAATTCATGGCCGCAAACTTTGAAAATTTTGTGAGTGGAAATTTGAACATATCACCCTTGGAGCAACGGGGGCACTTACCTTGCCAAACTGCGCTTGCGCTCATTCGTTGCATTGTTTTTACTTGTCTTGTACCAGAAAAAAGCAATCAACGCGATAACTGTATAGGGCGCTGCGAACAAGTACAAAATCCCGAAATTTATTCCGGCAGCAATGCCTATATCGCCATTGCTTACATTGTTCTCTAAGGTGGCGCGGCACATTGAGCATTGCGCGCTTACTTGGGATGGAAACCCAAGAGCTAGCATGATCAAAGACAAGAATCCCACTTTAATTATTTTCATATTCATCAGTACTTTTATGTTAAGAATAATATGGACTGATCATCAAATACACAATCACACCCGTAACCGCTACATAGAGCCAAATAGGAAAAGTAAATTTAGCCAATGCCTTGTGCCTTTCAAAATTTCCTGCCATGGCGCGTGAAAAAGTAAAAAGAACGAAGGGAACCACCACCACCGACAAAAGAATGTGGCTGATCAAAATGAAATAATACACGGTCTTGGTAACTCCTGTTCCGCCAAACGGAGTCGGGTCGCTGGTTATGTGATAGGCCACATACAGTATCAAAAAGGCAGCCGAACAAAAGATACAAAGTTTCATCAATGCCTCGTGCAATTTTTTCTTCTTGTTCTTGATTGCGATCACGGCTGCCACCAACAACACTGCGGTGATCCCATTTATGGTGGCATAGATGGGAGGCAAAAAACTAAAATCGTAACCGGGTATTTTATCGATGCCAAAAAGGATCGCTACTGCCAGCGGTATAATCACGGAGAGTGCTACAATTACTTTATGATAGGGGTCTTTCCTTTCACTCATCCTTTCAATACTTTTTTAATAAAATATTCAATTCAACGAAAAGGCGGTCAACCTCTTCACGGGTTTTAGGATCATAGTAACCCCGAATTCTGCGTTGATCGTCAATCACAACAGCTGTCCACGGTTTTTGTAACAATAAGTCACACGCATAAACCTGATCAATGAAATTGGTTTCACCCGTAGGGAATATCAATTGCACTTCCTCATTAAACTCCTCTTTCAAACGCTTTAGACCAGGCGATACCGAAGAGGAATCAATCATGAGCATGACAACTTTTTTATTCCATCCAAAGTGCTTTAGCAGCGAATCGGAAACCAAATAGGGCGTGTCATAATTTTTCTTGCACCAACGAGGTGCATCTTCTACCCCCTTCTCAAAATACACCGGAATAGAGAACTCATTCTTGCCAAATTTTTTCAGGAAGATGAATATCCCTATTGGCAATATGAGCGCAACCGCTAAAATTGTTTTCTTCATAGTTGTGAAAAAAAGAAGGCTAAAGTAAAAACCACTTTAGCCTTCATCTGTTTTAAAAATTTAAAACTAAAATACGGGCATCTGCATGCCTTCATACACAAAGGCAACAAGCATCCACACAATAAAAGTGGTTGGTATCAATATAGACCAGAACAGTACTTTCACTTCGTAGCGCAGGTGCATAAACTCGCCTACTATGTATCCGGCTTTCACAATAGTCAATAAAACGAAAATTGCTGTCTTGGACGGGCTTGCGCTCATGGTAAACGCGATGATAAATTCAAATACCGTTATCCCGCCCATGATGGCGGCCACAGTCCAAAGTTTTTTAATCTTCTCTTTGTTTGGAGGAAGAACTGTTATCTGGGGTTCGTGTGAGTGATGTGCCATCTATGATTTAAGATTTAAGATTTAATGCCAGTACAACTATTAAACTAAGTAAAAGAAGGTGAACACAAACACCCAAACCAGATCCACAAAGTGCCAGTACAATCCCACCTTCTCCACCATTTCGTAGTGGCCCCTGCGATCATACACACCTGTTACCGTGTTGTAGTAAATCAGAAAATTCAACAGCACACCGCTAAACACGTGAAAGCCGTGAAACCCCGTGATGAAGAAAAAGAAATCGGCAAAAGGCTGAGGCCCATATTGGTTGACATGCAAATTGGCACCATTAACAGGAACCTGCTCCCATATTCCAGTTTTTATATTGAACACATCTTTCAGGGTGGCTGTGTCTGTTCCCACAATAAAGTGCGTCCACTCCCAAGCCTGGCAACTTAAAAAAGTAGCTCCACCAAGAATTGTCCACAGCATCCATTTTTCTACGGCTTTGCGGTCCATGCGATGCCCAGCTTCCACCGCCAACACCATGGTAACGCTGCTCATAATGAGGATGAACGTCATGATACCAACAAACACCAACGGCAGCGAATATCCGTGCAGGAAAGGCACGGCTTCAAAAACCCTTTCGGGGATGGGCCAATATTCGGTAGAGAATGTGAATGCCTCGTGCGCTCCTTCAAATACAGGGTTTGAGGCGCGTACCAATCCGTATGTGATCAAGAGCCCTGAAAAAGTAAATGCATCGGACATCAGGAAGAACCACATCATGAGCTTGCCGTAGCTTACGCCCATCGGTGATGACCCTCCATCCCAAACACTTTTTCCGGATTCTAATGCGGCTGAACTTTGTGACATAGGGTAGGATTAATTTTTATCGATACAATAATAAGAATACAAACAAATAAAGCCAAAGCCCGCCCAAAAAATGCCAATAAGTTGTGCACAATTCCAGCTTGAGCATACTTTTGGAATGGACCCGATAGCGGAAGGTGGCGATCAACACCAGCAATAGAAAGACTACACCGCTTATCAGGTGAAGGCCATGCACAAAGGTGAGCGCAATTACAAAAGACCCTGATGGGTTGCCAACGAAGTAAATCCCGCGCTCGGCCATATCGCCCCAGCCATAAACCTGACCCACCAAAAACGCAATTCCTAATAGCGAGGTAATTGTCACCAAGATTTTAAGCAAAGGAAGGTTGTCCTTCTTGGCAGCAAAGTATGCCCACTGCATGGTGATGCTGCTAAGGATAATGACTGCCGTGTTGTAATAGAACAGCATGGGCAATTCGAAGAATAGCCAATTGCCTTCTGCCCTTCTCACAATATATCCAGAGGTGAGGGCTGCAAACAACATCACCACCGAACCTAAAAATAGCCACATCGCGAATTTCTTCGGCTCCATAGCCAAGTTCTTCTTTGGCTCTTCTACAATTTTAAACTCTCCTGAAATCGACTTCTCCATATCTTCTTAAAGTTTATCAATCAAATAAGCGATCTGCACGATCGGCAAATAAAAAAATGATCCGAACATTATTCGAAGCGCGGATTGCCTGCTACCTGTTTTCATCAGCATAAATGTTTGGGCCAGAAATGCCACGCCACAAACGGTAGCGACAATGGCCGAATCCAAACCTGTGATCCCAAACTTGGCGGGCAACAAACCAAGCGGCAACAGGAACAACGTGTATATCATAATTTGAATGGCCGTGTTCAGGTCCTTTCCCCCACCTGATGGCAACAATTTGAACCCCGCTTTTTTATAGTCTTCATCGGCCACCCAGGCAATTGCCCAGAAGTGAGGAAACTGCCAAATGAACTGAATGCCAAATATGATCAGTGCCTCATAAGTAATGGAACCGGTAGCTGCCACCCATCCCAACAGTGGTGGCAACGCTCCAGGAATCGCTCCCACAAAAACAGCAATGGGCCCAACCCGTTTCAGGGGTGTGTAAACGAAGCTGTACAAAATCATTGACACTATTGAAAGCATCACTGTAAGCGGATTGGTATAAACCCACAGAATAAGTAGGCTCAACAACAAAACAATGCTGATGAATGTGATTGCCTCCGGCACATTGATCCTCTCGGTAGGAAGCGGACGGTTTTTAGTGCGCGTCATTATTTTGTCCAAGTCTTTTTCAATCACCTGATTGATGCCCACCGATGCACCCGATAATAAAAACCCTCCAAAAAAAAGCATGAGAAGGGTTTCCCAATCCACGCTGCCCTTCGTGGCCAAGCAATAACCAAATGCGCAAGAGAACGCAACCAAAAGCGACAGCCTCATCTTCAACAGCTCCACAAAAGCCTTCGCCTTGGTGCTGACCAAATGAATAGTGGTTGAATGTTCTATGTGTGGTGTCATACTTCTTGATTCATTAACACATTTTTATGACTTGTGTTAAGTCGCAAAAACAATAAAAACTGAAACCCAAATGTAAGGGTTGCCGCTAGTAAATGAATTGGCTGAAGGAGTGCCGGCACAGAAAAAAAAGCCATTCCCACCCCCGACAATACAGTGAGCAAAATTAACAGTACTACTTGAAGGGATAAAGGATTATAGCCAGTTGTTTTTCGGATTCTTAGAATAAAAATAGCATGGAACGCCAGCACGATCCATGAGAATGACCTATGAACAATAAAATCAGGCAGAATAAGTGAAATCCAGTTTTCCCTTCCAACATTCAATGCAGCCACCCGATCAATGGCTGCTCTTACTTCAGTGCCCAATACCACTTGCACCAACAGCAACATCATACAGACAACCAACAGGATTTTTACATGTGAGGGCACACTGATTTTTTGATGACCGGCCGATTTGTGCATGAGCAAAATCAACATCGCCACAATAACAAGGGCCAATAGCATATGAATGGTAATAGTCCATGAAGTGAGATTGGTGGAAACCACAATAGATCCAAACCAACCCTGCACAATTACCGCGAGCAGTGTTGCTAACGAAAGCCAAAATAAAAAAGGACGCGACTTAAAATATGGAATTGAGCGGACAAAGACTGCCAGGATTAAAAAGCCAATCACCACGCCTACCAACCTGTTCACATATTCAATCCAGGTTTTTTGAGCATTAAAATCAGCTTCGATAAGGATGGTATCATCATTCAAAATCTTATTGGCGGTGCCGTCCATTCCTATAATGGAAAGATAGCGGGCAAATTTTTGGTTCTTCTTCTCCCGAAAGGAAGCAAACTGGTTTTTGTAATCAGGAGGCAATTCATTGGCAGAAGTTGGCGGAACCCACTTGCCAAAACACTTGGGCCAATCGGGGCAACCCATGCCCGACCCCGTGGTGCGCACAACGCCACCCACCAGTATTAAAAAATAAACAGCGACCAAGGCGGATAGACAAAGCTTGTTATATCCTTTGGTCGCTGTATAATCCACTTATGAAATGATGTTAAACAAAACAATCAGTTTTCGAGAGCCTTAAACTGACACACCATATTGTTTTGTGTAACATCAGTTATAAAAATATCTCGGTCAGTGTTTTTTATCTTCGATAACGATGGCGGTTCCATTTTCCATTTCCAATTTCACAAGCTCATTTTCATGAGGCAAATTGGATTCAGGGGTTTCGGAATATGGAATGTGCTGAGGAATAAAATCTTCTTTCGAGCCTGGCTTGCTGTAGTCATAAGGCCAGCGATATACAGTTGGTATTTCACCGGGCCAGTTGCCATGACCGGGGTGACGAGGAGTTGTCCACTCGATAGTGGTGGAATCCCACGGGTTGGCGGGTGCCTTCTTGCCACGGAAAATATGGTAGATAAAATTGAACAAGAATATAAACTGTGCTGCCAATGTGATGATGGCCGCAACGCTCACCAGCATGTTCAGGTCTGCAAATCCACTGAAAGTCTCAAAGTTTGTCCAACTGTAGTACCTTCTTGGAAAACCTGCGATACCAATGTAGTGCATAGGGAAAAACACCATGTAAACGCCAACAAACGTTAACCAAAAGTGAATGTAGCCGAGCTTGTCGTTCATCATGCGCCCAAACATTTTTGGGAACCAATGATACACACCGGCCACCATGCCAAAGAAAGAAGCACTTCCCATAACTAAGTGAAAGTGGGCAACCACAAAATAAGTGTCGTGCAATTGAATGTCGATGGCCGAGTTGCCGAGGAAAATTCCGGTGATACCTCCCGTAAGGAAGAACGAAACCAGTCCAATTGAAAACAGCATACCCGGAGTAAACCGTATGTTGCCTTTCCACAAGGTAGTTACATAATTAAAAATCTTTACTGCCGAAGGCACCGCGATGATCAAGGTAAGCAAGGTGAAGATCGAACCGAGGAATGGGTTCATGCCCGTAACAAACATGTGATGGGCCCACACCACAAAAGAGAGGATGGCAATGAACAACATAGATCCCACCATCGCCTTGTAACCAAATATTGGCTTGCGCGAATTGGTGGCAATAATTTCTGATGTAATCCCCAACGCAGGCAACAACACAATATACACTTCAGGATGGCCGAGGAACCAAAACAAATGTTGGAATAAAATCGGGCTTCCCCCTTGATTGGGAAGTGCTTCGCCTCCGATATAGATGTCTGATAAATAAAAACTCGTTCCAAAGCTACGATCGAATATCAGTAAAAGAGCTGCTGCAAAAAGCACTGGAAATGAAAGCACACCGATGATGGCCGTAAAAAAGAAAGCCCAAATGGTGAGTGGCAATCTTGTAAACGACATGCCTTTAGTGCGCATGTTGATGATGGTGGTGATGTAGTTGATGCCGCCCAACAATGAACTTACAATAAAGAGGGCCATCGCCACTAACCAGAGAGTCATACCCAATCCAGAACCTTGCATGGCCTGTGGCAACGCGCTCAGTGGCGGATAGATAACCCATCCTCCCGATGCTGGTCCGGTTGAAATAAACAACGAAGTAAACATCACCGCGCTCGATGCAAAAAAGAACCAGTAGGAAAGCATGTTCATGAAACCGCTGGCCATGTCGCGTGCTCCCACTTGCAAAGGAATAAGGAAGTTGCTGAACGTGCCGCTCAAGCCTGCCGTTAGCACAAAGAACACCATGATGGTTCCATGCATCGTAACCAAAGCAAGATAAAACTCAGGATCAATTTTTCCTTCTGGAGTTAACCAGCCTCCTAGAATCGGTCTGAGCCAACCAAGATCAGCTTCCGGAAATCCTAATTGAAGACGGAACAAAACGGATAAAATACCACCAATCAGTGCCCATGCCATACCGGTGATCAGGAATTGCTTGGCGATTACTTTATGGTCTTCACAAAAAACATAGTTCGTCCAGAAATTGCCATGATGATGTTCCTCATGCGCGTGTTCGGTAGGTGCGTGTGCCTCTGCTGTGTGTGTTTGTACAACTGTTGCCATGTTGCTAAAATCTTAGTTTAATGTTACCGTTACCGGAGTTGCCTGGATCGCTTCTTTGCTGTTGGCAGGAATTCCGGATTTAATAATTGCCGCCTCTCTTAATTCAGCCGGAACCCGCTGAAGGTATTCGGGGTTCTGCTTCAACCAAGCCTCTTGCGAAGCCATCCATTTATTGTAGTCTTCTTCCGAATCGTGAACAAATACCGGGAACCTCATAGAGAAGTGACCGCGACCGCAAATTTCAGTACAAGCCATTTCGTAATTGAAGTTCGGATTTCCCGTCTCCTC
>JANOQB010000554.1:0-3397 GCA_031422215.1 Cytophagales bacterium
TTGGATATGCTGGATTCGTTCACGTTGAAAGTAAAACAATTCGGTTTTTATTTTGCGAGCCTCGATGTGAGGCAAGACAGCCACAAGCATGATCAGGTGTGGAACCAAATACTCAACACACTTTCCGAAAGTAAAAAAACAATTTCGGGCAGCGATTTTGAAAAACTGAGCATCAAAGAAAGGATACAATACCTGCTTGATTTAAATGTGCCGCTTGGCACAATCACTTTTGACGATGCGCTGGTAATGGAAACGATCAACAGCATCAAGGCCATTGCGGCAATTCAGAAAAGCAATGGCAAAACCGGATCGCACCGGTATGTGATCAGCCACTGCGAAAGTTCTTTGCATGTGATTGAAGTATATGCCCTTGCAAAATTACTTATTGGCACCACCGAAGGACTTGAATTGGACGTGGTGCCTTTGTTTGAAACCATTGATGACCTGACCAACGCCCCGGCCATCATGGAAGAAGTTTTTCAGGTTGATGAGTATCGGCAACATTTGCTGCGGAGGAAAAGCCATCAAACTATCATGCTGGGCTTTTCGGATGGCACCAAGGACGGTGGTTATCTGCGGGCCAACTGGTCCATTTTTCGTGCTAAAGAAAACCTTACTGCCATTTCGCGCAAACATGGTTTCAAATCAATTTTTTTTGACGGACGCGGTGGCCCTCCGGCCCGGGGTGGCGGCAACACACACGACTTCTATGCCTCGCTGGGCAACACCATTGAGCATGAAGAAGTGCAGATAACCGTGCAGGGCCAAACCATCAGTTCCAATTTTGGCAAGGTGGCATCGTGCAAGTTCAACCTTGAGCAACTTTTATCAGCTGGGCTGGAAGGCGCGGTATTCAAGCTTCCCGAAAATCAAATGAGTGAAGACGACAAAAAATTATTGGACGACCTGGCCGATGCAGGCCACGAAGCTTACTTAGGTTTAAAACATCACCCCAAGTTTGTTCCCTATCTTGAGAAAGTTACGCCCCTGTCATTTTTTGGTGCCACCAATATTGGTTCGCGCCCGGTAAAGCGCAATGATGCCGAGGGCTTGAAGTTTGAAGACCTTAGAGCGATTCCGTTTGTGGGGTCGTGGGCCATGATGAAGCAAAACATACCCGGCTTTTATGGCGTGGGCAGTGCGATCAGAAAATTGGAAGGCCAGGGGGAAGGAAAAAAACTTAAACAACTATATTCAAGTTCGTTGTTCTTCCGCACCTTGGTTGGCAACAGCATGATGTCGCTCACCAAAACATATTACAACGCCACAACGTATTTGGCACACGACCCGGAGTTTGGAGAGTTTTGGAAAAAAATGTTTGCCGAATATTCTCTTTCAAAAGAGAAGCTGCTGGATATTTCGGGGTTGCAGGGCCTGATGGAAAACAATCCTAACATACGCGACTCGGTGCGCCTGCGCGAACGGATTGTGCTGCCACTGATCGCCATCCAACAATTTGCATTGATGAACATACGCAACCTATCAGACGAGAATAAGGCGCATGAGGTCCGTTACCGGAAATTGATCATACGCACCATGTTTGGGATTATCAATGCCGCGAGAAATTCTGCTTAGAATAAGTTGACACCAGGCAAAGGGCAATTGACAAATCTGCCTGCTGTCAACAGTCAAATTTAAAATCAGAATGTCACCGTCAAAACTTTATCCTGTTTGTTCCTCCTTATCTTAACAGGCACCTGTTGGCCTTTTTCAAATTTGCCCAACGCATCCATGTAGGTTTGCATGTCTTTGATTACATAGTCGCCAATCTGGATGATCACATCGCCAGTCACGATCCCGGCTTTTTGTGCAGGCCTTCCATCGGTTACGCCATCCACAAGCAGGCCCGGTTCGTCAGAGGTGTAGCTTGGCATAACGCCCATGGTAACTTTAAACGTGCGGGACGAACTCATTGATTTATTTTTGGTGGGCAGAAAAGCAAGCTTAGGCTGATCGTCCAATTTTTTGATCACAGAAATGATCAGGTTAAGTACTTCTTTTTCTCCGCTATAATTTATTTTTTCCCAGTCATCAGAAGGTTTATGGTAGTCGCTGTGCGAGCCCGTGAAAAAATGAAGTACCGGGATATTTTTTAAGTAGAATGAAGTATGATCGGATGGCCCGATGCCAGCCGAGTCGGTTTTGATATTTAGCGATGAGCCATTGTTTTTAAAAAGGGTTTCCCATTCGGCACTGGTGCCGGTGCCGCTTACAGAAAGATTTTTTGTAGTTGGATTGAGCCTGCCGATCATGTCCATGTTGATCATATAATTTACTGAGCCAATATCCACAGTAGGTTTTTCAGTAAAGTATTTTGAGCCGTGAAGTCCAAGTTCCTCACCACTGAAACAGATGAACAAAAAATTGCTTTGCTCTTTTGTTTTATTCTTTGCAAAGTAGCGGGCAAGCTCCAGCACTCCGGCCACGCCCGAAGCATTATCGTCTGCGCCATTATGGATTTTTCCTTTTGGGTTGGCATCGAGCGAGCTTCCGTTTTCACCTAACCCCAAGTGATCGAAGTGCGCCCCGATGATTATTGTTTTAGCTGCACCGTTATCCAAAAAAGCAACTACGTTGTGCCCTGTGCCATCTGCTCCTGTGCCGTGGGTGCCACCTTTAAATGTGAAGGCTTGTTCAAATCCATTCGCCCCTTTTGGAACAAGTTTCAATTTTTTAAATTCCTTTTGGATGTAGTCCATCGCCATACGCTCCCCTGCTGAGCCAGTTTGCCGCCCGTTCATTTTATCATCGGCCAATATTTTAATGTGTTTGGAAATATTTTTATCCTGGATTTTCTGGGCCATACCCGGATGGCAGGCGAGCATAGCAATAGCAATAGCAATAGCAAAGAGGAAATGGTAAATTGATTTCATAATGATCGGGTTTTAAGAAATTCTAAAGTGTGGATGCAAAAACCAAATGTGAAATTATGAAAATAGTTTGATTGGAGGTTAGATAGATTCTCTGGGGGGTGCATGACAAATTGCACTGACCAGCAAAATAAAATATGCACGGTACACGTACTTTTCATTCAATTTTTAGTTTGTTTGGTATGTTTCAATTGTTGATTTGGCACTTTTTTGTCTTGACACAAAAAAGTACCCAAAAAAAGTCAAGACAAAAAAATGCTTCCTCCCGCATCCCATCGCACCCCCGCCTTTTTGTCGGGCCAGCGCACTTGAGTTTCAGGATAAATATTCTCCACGCGATTTGGTTTCTGATGATCGGCTATTGTTTTTTAATCTAGTGCAACTTGTCAAGCACCCTCATTAACCCCTGCCCATGTTGGTGTTGTGCGGATGCATTCGCTTGTTGGCTCCACCAACAAGCGAGATGAACTTGGATATCAGACACATTCGTTAATCTTGTTTTTATGAAAGAGAAAATAATTTTCTCA
>JANOQB010000555.1:0-6154 GCA_031422215.1 Cytophagales bacterium
GTCCGATTTAAACCATTAAGCGACTTGGGCTTGATACCGAAACTTCTGGAACCCTCCTGATTAGTTGCGGATTCTAACCAAAAAAAGCCCCATCAACTATATGATGTGGGCTTTTTTACCTGCTCCTCCTTTTGGACTTGAACCAAAGACCCTCTGATTAACAGTCAGATGCTCTAACCAGCTGAGCTAAGGAGGAATTTGGGACTGCAATATTACAGGTTTGCCCCTCAATTATCCAAACATGCCAAATATTTATCCGGTTTATGCTTAAACCTTTGCAAATGATTTCTCGTTCATGAACTTTGTAATTCAAAGTACTTTTAATATGAATCAAGACCAAAGGTATCAAAAGGACATCGAATCCATCCGAAAGTTGATGGAGCGATCAGTAAAATTTTTGTCGCTGAGTGGCCTGTCGGGGATATTGGCCGGCATCTATGCACTTATCGGTGCGGCCGTTGCATACGCCATGATCCAATATCCGCGCTCACCGCTCGAATACGGAACAGAATCTGTGCAAGAGTTTTCCATAATCATAAAGCTACTGGGTGTGGCTATAGCGGTGTTGGTTGTTTCTCTTCTCACCGGATATAAACTGGCGTCAGACAAAGCAAATAAGTCGGGCCTCAAAATCTGGGACGCCACCAGCAAGCGGTTGATAATCAATTTGGCCATTCCGCTGACAACCGGTGGCTTGTTTATTTTGATTTTGTTGTACAACGGTCACTATGGTGTGGCAGCGTCAGCATGTTTGGTTTTTTACGGACTCGCATTGATCAACGCCAGTGCAAATTTGTTTGATGAAGTGCGCTACCTCGGTTATTGTGAAATTATTTTAGGGCTGATCTCCGCGCTGCTTCCCGGTTTCGGCTTGATTTTTTGGGCGGCAGGTTTTGGTGTGCTCCATATCATATATGGCGCGTGGATGCACAAGAAGTACGACCAATGAAAAACCCTTTCGAAAACTTGGACAAGGTTTTAGAGCACCGGCTCAGGCTCCAGATTGTTTCAGTCTTGAGTGCCAATGAGTCGTATGATTTCAACGCGCTCAAGGAATTGCTCGAAGCAACTGACGGCAACTTAGCCACACACCTCAAATCGCTGGAGCGGGAGAGATACATTTCAGTAACCAAATCGTTTATCGACAGGAAACCCAATACCCGATATAAAATCAGTGAACGTGGACGTAGCGCCTTCAAGAAGCACTTGGATGCGATGGAAGAATTGATCAAACAACAGAGAAAGTAATATTATATTAAACAAGAACAATTATGGAAACAAACGCAACTCCCAACCTCATCGAACGCTTTAATCAATGGATCGCAGAGTCGGTCATGATCAAATTATTTTCTATCGGCTTTTTGATTCTTATTCTTCTTATCCCGGCCTCGTGGATCGAAAACCTCATCCGCGAACGGCAAACACGCGCCACGGGTGTTGTGCGAGAAGTTTCCGACAAATGGTCGGGCAGTCAAACCCTTTCAGGCCCTGTGTTGGTAATCCCATTCACAAAAATCGAGAAGAGCAAACGGTGGGACAATGGCAAGCAAATAGAGGAGGCAATTGAAACTGTGCACAAAGCATTTTTTCTTCCTGAAAACTTTACCGCCTCCGGAAAAGTAAAACCACAAAAGTTGCATCGCGGCATTTTTGATGTGGCCGTATATGAATCGGAAATTTTGATGGACGCAGAGTTTCTATCTCCCGATTTTGCAACTTGGAGTATCCCCGATGAGCAAGTACATTGGAATGAAGCCGTGTTGATAAATGGAATTTCGGATTTGCGTGGCATCGATTCCGATCCGGTTATAGAAAGTGGAGCGAAGAAGTTTGTGGCTGAGCCATCCAGCACGATTGGCATTCAAGTCAATCAGTTTATTTCCAATCCGATGATGGACGAAGGCCAGGCTGCGAGCGACAACAGTATTCCATTAAGCAGTGGCATTGTGGTGCCGCTTGGATGGAAAAGCCGCGATGAGTTTATTGGCCGCTTCACCATGCGATTGAGTTTGAAAGGAAGCGAAAACCTTTATTTTGTCCCGGTCGGAAAATCCACGCAAGTGAATTTGACCGGCCCATGGACTTCGCCCAGTTTTGAAGGCAAACTTTTGCCGGCAGAGAGGTCGGTAGATGATATTGGATTTTCTGCGAAGTGGAAAGTGTTGGCTTTCAACCGGCCCTTTTCGCAAAAGTGGATTGACAACGAGCAATCGCTTGGCGGCTCTGAGTTTGGTGTGCGTTTGCTGATCCCGGCTGATCAATATCAAAAGAGTACGCGCACAGCCAAGTACGATGAACTTATTATAATCCTGGCATTTACTGCTTTGTTTCTCGTGGAGATAACCAGCAAAATCAAGATACATCCTTTTCAATATATATTGATTGGCGTGGCGCTCATTGTTTATTACACACTACTGCTTTCTTTGTCCGAGCATGTAGGTTACAATGTTGCTTACGCCATTGCTTCGATTGCCACAACAACTTTGGTGAGTGTTTATGCTTCTACTTTTTTAAAGCGCAGACAGATCACCTTTTTATTCTCCGGCCTCATGATTTTTTTCTACGTTTTCATTTTCGTGATCATACAGGCGCAGGATTTTTCATTGCTGATAGGAAGCGTTGGCTTGTTCGTGATCATCGGCTTGTTGATGTATTTTTCAAGGAACATAAAATGGTATAAGGAAGCGGCCCTGAAGCAATGACCCCTTTAGAGAAAGAAGGCTCCGGATGGGAGCCTTTTTTAAAATTCCCTTTTTGAAATTGCCAAACTGACTGTATCCAGATTATAAAGCCCATCAGTTCCTTCCAGAATATCTCGGCTCTTGATCGCATCGCGATCCATCTTTATTTTAAAAATGAGAATGGTAATAATTTGCGAATGTTTTTGTCGATCAATTTCCCACCTATCGCTAATCACTTTTAATATCTCGCACACACAAGGCCCGCTGCACTCAACTCTACCCCCTTGTTAGAGCCTTGGAAGTCTCTGGCCGGAGGAGCGGGTTGCTACAAATTGAAATGCAACCTATCTTCGGGCTTTTCAAATTGAACAACTATGAACGCGCACCTGAATATCCCCACCTCAAAAAATCCGAGAGTCGTAATTATTGGAGGCGGCTTTGGAGGAATTGAATTGGCCAAGCAACTTAGGAACAAACCGTTTCAGATAGTTTTGTTGGACAAGCACAACTACCACGCCTTTCAGCCACTGCTTTATCAAGTGGCCACTGCCGGTTTGGAATCTTATTCCATCGCCTCTCCGTACCGGGCCATGTTCGAAGGGCAGGATAATCTGGTTTTCAGGTTGGCGGAAGTTACCGAGGTAATTGCCTCGGAGCAAACCATTAAAACCACCATTGGCGATGTGACGTATGATTATCTTGTGATAGCAACGGGCTCCACCACCAATTTTTTTGGTATGCAAGATGTGATGCAACACGCCATGCCCATGAAGTCGGTGCCGCAAGCCTTGGACATACGGAGCATGCTCATACAAAATTTTGAAAAAGCGGTGAGCCTAGAGCATAAAAGTGATGAGCAGGAAAGTTTGATTGATATCGTGATCGTGGGTGGCGGCCCTACCGGAATTGAAACGGCCGGTGCTCTGGCCGAATTGCGCAACCATGTGCTGCCCACCGACTACCCCGAAATCGATTTTAATATGATGGACATTTATCTGATAGAACTTGGTCCGCGTTTGCTGGCAGGCATGTCGGAAGAAGCCTCTGCGAAAACAAAACAATTTCTGGAGCAATTAGGTGTGCATGTGTGGCTCAACACGGGCTTGGTTTCTTACGATGGATATAAAGCAGCACTCAACAACGGAAAAACAATTCTCACCACTTCGCTTATCTATGCGGCAGGCGTTGCGGGCATGGTGCCATCCGGTTTTCAAAAAGAATCCATTGGCCGCGGCAACCGGTTAAGCATTGATGGCAAACTTCGCGTGAAGGGTCACTCCAATATTTTTTCCATTGGCGATGTTGCTTCTTTCATCCCCGAAGGAAAGCAAGCGCCCCTGCCTATGGTGGCACCCGTGGCCATGCAAATGGGAACGTACCTGGCAAAGTTTTTAAAGAGCGGGGCAAAAGATGCCTATCCCGATTTCACTTACGTGGACAAAGGAAGCATGGCAACCATAGGAAAACACAAAGCCGTAGTGGATTTGAAATTCTGGAAAACACAAGGAACCATTGCGTGGTTCATCTGGATGTTTGTTCACCTCATGTCGCTGGTTGGTTTTGGGAGCAAGCTATTTGTTTTTCTCAGTTGGATGTCGGCCTATTTTAGTTCGGACAAAAAACACCGCCTTATCATCCGGCCTTTTAGCAAACCCACGAGGGAGTAGTAAACAATCGGCAGTAGGTAAAGTCAGTAACCGCCAGTTGCTCTTGTCTATTGCCTCCTTTTTTTAAAACCAAGCAGTCAAACTCACCACGCCCAGCAAATTGCTTTTGGTTTCCTGATTGCTGGATTTCAAAAACATGTTGTCTCCTGAAAAAAGTTGTTTCATCTCAACACGCAACAACGCATTGCTATAAACTTTATAATTGGCGCACAAACCTGTACTGAATGCACTGAATGAGTTTGCCGATGTTACGGGAGCGATCAAGGCCAAATCCGGATCCGAAAAATATTCAAGCCGCCCCGACAGCGACCAATTATCGGTGAAGGAATACCGCCCAATGATATTTGCTTGCCACCACTTTCTTATACTTCCATCCGAAATAGTTTGCCAGCCGTGATAAATACACGATGTGGTACTGAACCGTTCGGTGGGTTGATAAATCCAAAACACATCGGTAAAAAAACGCGTACGGTAGGTTGGGTTGGAAATAGAGCGTTCATCGCCCACGTAAGTGTTCCAGTTGAAAAGCATGGAAGGATTCGGCTGGTATTCAATCTGCGTGCCTATCGATTTGCCTTTGTTGTTGTCCTCGATCACCTGCCATCCATTCAACAGAAAAAAATACGAGTTCACTTTTTCAGTTAGAGGCACACTCAGCTTCACACCAGACAAATAATATGGCACATTTTCGGGAGCGAAAGAGCGTGTGTACATCAGGTGATCTTTGGAGATGGCGCTTTCGTTTGTGTAATGTGAGGTGAACACGCCCATGTCAATCCAAATTTTTCTTTTCGCGTAAAGCAACACACCCACATTGGCCAACACAATATTTTTAAGCGTGCCTGGTTCCGATCTATAATTGTCGTTCATGTAAGTGCCTACGCCTGGTGCAACATGTGCCCTCAACCCTTTTGCCCGATAGCGCACCTCCACATAAGCGAGGTTTATTTGAAACTGGTTATTCCTTGCCGATGAAACGTAATAGGGAACCGATGTGCCATTGGTATTTGAAAAATTATAGCCAAAATAAGTATCCACGTAGCCGCCCACCGACACATGCCCAGCCGAAGTGGTCTGTAATGTATCGAGTGTGGTTGTATTTACTACCTGAGCTAATCCCACGGACTGGACAACTGCACACAACAGAAGAACAAAACAACACCTTTTTATCATGTGGTTAAAAATAAGATAAAAAGGCGAGCAGAAAAAAGTTGGATGACAATGGTTGGGTTGCTCGGTATTGGATGAGCTTCAAATTTTTATTTCATACCATAGCTCGATCATGCCATTTTTGTAAGCGGTCACCTCTTTCAGGTGCAATGCCAGCTCTTGTCCTATGTGGTCAAAAAAATACTGTGCCCTCTCCCAAAATGATTGGCAAGATTGATACTCTTATTTCGTCTGCCAATTTTAAACGGATGAATTCTTTGACAACCATTGCGCCACCTACCAACCAAACATTCTTGTAATTCGGTTTTAGCCGTTCGTTCACAAGTTTGATCAGGTCACCAGAATAAAATTCTATTCCCTTTCTTTCAATGGGCAGGTTTCTGTTGGTTACTACAATTACTGGTTTGTCGCCATAGGCCCAGCCATAAGATTTTGAAAGTTCCATTGCATGTTCATAAGTTCTGGATCCCATGACATAGCAATCTATTGTTTTCAAAAATTCATCTGCGTCTTGGGCATGAACACCTTTCTCATAGCTGCTTGATGTTTCAAACCACGAAACACTATTGTCTTTTTTGGCAATGATGCCATCAAGACTTGAAACCATGTGTATTGTTAGTCTAAATTTATCTGAAG
>JANOQB010000556.1:0-2154 GCA_031422215.1 Cytophagales bacterium
GCCCCTATTATCAACCTCCCGTGGGCGGAAAAGTAACTGACCTTATTGGAAGTGAACTAAGTTCTTTGGCACAATACTACAATCCGGCCGATTCTGTTGAAGGTGATATCATTTTTATTATTTCCGATGATAAGGTTTTGATTGAGGTGATTTCAATTATTGGACAATACGATGAACTCCTTGCGCTGTTAAGAACACCAGCCTATGGATTGACGGATGAAATTGATAATGGCGAAGGTTCATTGATCATATCTGGTTTCTTCCCCATCGCCAACCTGCTTTTGTTAAATGAATTGACGGAATCGGTAAATTTCGTCCGTCCCGTTTATCCCCCGGTTGGAAATGCCGGTATCATCACCTCCAAAGGTGACAATGCCCTCCGTTCTGATCTAGGAAGATTGGGATACGACATTTCGGGCAAGGGAATTAAAGTAGGCGTACTCTCGGACAGCTACAATAAAATGCCAGGCAACCCGGCATTGGCAAATGTGGTGAATGGTGACTTGCCTGCCAACGTGCACGTGTTGAAAGATTTGCCGGGCGGCTCCGATGAAGGCAGGGCCATGATGCAAATTGTTCATGACATAGCCCCCGAAGCAAAATTGGCCTTCCGCACAGGCTTTGTAAGTTCCGGTGATTTCGCGAAAGGAATCAAGGCACTTCAGCTAGACACCTGCGACATTATTGTTGATGACATCACTTACTTCACAGAACCTTTCTTTCAGGATGGCAAAGTTGCCCAAGCGGTTGACTATGTGAAATCTCAAGGTGTTTCCTACTTTACCGCAGCCGGAAATTTTGGAAGCAAATCGTATAGCGGTGTGTTCAATGGCACCACCGCCCCATCGGGCACCACCGGGCAAGCGCATAATTTTGCAGGTGGCGATATTTTCCAGAACATAACCGTGGGCACTGGCACCTACACTATTGTATTGCAGTGGGAAGACCCCATCTATTCGTTGGGAGAAACCACGACTGGTACTGCCAATGACCTGGATATATTTTTGACCAACGAATCGGGCTCAACACTTTTTGGTTTTAACAGGAACAACGTAGGCAGCGACCCCATCGAAGTATTGCCATTTACCGTTGGCAGTGAAGCTGTCACTAACTTTATGATCGTGCGGGCGGCCGGTTCGGACAATGTCAAATTCAAATACATCGTGTTCCGGGGAGATAAAATAGTTTTCAATGAGCATAGCACGGGCACCTCAACCATTGTAGGCCAGGCCAACGCAGCCGGTGCCATCACAGTGGGTGCAGTGCTTTACAGCAACACACCTGAATTTGATTTTAAAAGACCTGAAGGCGCGGGCCAATTTACAGTAGCCACATTTTCGTCAACGGGCGGTTCCCTTGTTCAAGACGTTGATCGCAATAAGCCAGACTTCATTGCGCCCAATGGAGCCAATACCACTGTGCAACTCAGTGGCCTCGATGTTGACCTGGATTTGCCAGCGGGAAGTGATGGATTCTTTAATTTCTATGGAACTTCGGCTGCTGCACCACATGCTGCGGGAGTGGCTGCCCTCCTATTGGAAGCTCGGAGTAAATTTTATTTTGGTGAAAAATACCACCCCGATTCAGTAAGAAATGTACTTAAAGATGCTGCCTTGGATATGCACGAGCCAGGCTTCGATTCAAAATCAGGGGCAGGCTTTATCCAAGCCGATGCATCGCTGCTGAAGATTGCAGCACCCAAGCCAACGATCACCAAATTAAAATATGATACAACGGGTTTCACACCGGGCGAAGCAGAATTTGTAGTTACCGTGGAAGGCGAAAACTTGACCGATGACTCAGAGATACTTTTCCGCGGCAATCCGTTGGAGACATCCTTTTTAAATTCATCCCAGTTGCAGGCTACCATTCCACAATTTGTTGGCAACCCTCCCATTCAGGTTACCACGGCTGCATTCTCGCCAAGCGGATTGGACGGAGGTTTGTCGGACTCGCTCTTCTTCTTTGGTGTTCAAAAACATCAGATCAGAGTAATTGCAGACAACAAGTCGAAGAAGTATGGCGAAACATTGCCTGCATTCACAGCTACTGTTTTGGTGGATGGCAACCCCATGGATTCCACATTTACACTGGCGGGTGTGGTGATTTGAAGTGAGTCAAGTCCAAGCCCTGCCAGTGTAAATGTGGAATCCA
>JANOQB010000557.1:0-5029 GCA_031422215.1 Cytophagales bacterium
AATATTCTATCTCCTATTTTCAAGGCAAACACTATTACAGTAAAAAGGAAACGATCGGCTCCATTTTGGTAGGGCTGGGAAATGTGGCCATCGGTGTGCTGCTAAAGGCATTCCTGTTTTACATATTTGTTTTGATCTACAATGTCATACCGTGGAGGATGACCCTAAACTGGTGGACGTTCATCCCATGCTACATCATCTTTGATTTCTTAAGTTACTGGACCCACAATATCTCGCACCGGCTTAGGTTTTTTTGGGCCACGCATGTTGTCCATCATTCGGGCAACCATTATAATCTCACGGTTTCGTTCCGGTTAAGTTGGGTGCAGTACATCAAGATCATATTTATCCTTCCCATTGCCCTGATAGGTTTTCACCCCGTGATCATTTTTATAACCAATCAAATTGCAATCTTGTTTCAGTTTTGGGTACACACCGAGTACATCCGCAAGATGCATCCGTTCTTCGAATATATTTTTGCAACTCCTTCCAACCACCGGGTGCACCACGGCTCGCAAGAGAAGTATATCAACAAAAATTATGGGGCCACCTTTATAATCTGGGACCGCATATTCAAAACCTATCAGCCCGAAGAAGAAAAAGCTATTTATGGCCTCACCCACGACATCTCAAAAAAGGACAATCCTATCCACATCAACTTTCACGAGTATGTGGAGATAGTCAATGATGTGAAGCAGGCAAAAGGATGGCAAAAAAAATTATTTTATATCTTCGGAGATCCCATTAAAATAGGGAAGGCAAAGAACACAACCCCATTAGGTTAGTGACTATGCCCTTTTTACTACTACCCTCTGATCTGTATAACCACTGATCCCCTTCAAGGTATTTGTAAGAAAGCTCATCGAGCTAAATAACCACCATCAACTGGATAATAGCTTCCGGTTACAAAGGATGCTTTGTCACTTGCTAACCAAAAAATTAGTTCAGCAACTTCCTCACTTTTTCCAAGGCGGCCAATAGGATGAAGAGTGACGAGTTGCTTTTTCATATCTGCATCCAAAGCATTTAATAATGGCGTCTCAATAAATCCAGGACCTACGGCATTAACCCTGATGTTCTGGCCTGAATATTCCAGTGCCGCTGTTTGAGTAAGGCCTATTACACCATGCTTGGCTGCAGTGTAACCAGCAGAGCCAGCAAAGCCCACCGAACCTAAAATGGAAGAAATGTTTACAATACTTCCGCCTCCATTTTTTAACATCGCTTGTATCTGATATTTCATACCATAAAAGAGGCTACTCAGGTTAATGCCTATTACACGCTGCCATCCTTCAACACTCATTTCAGCAATGGGATTTAATTCGCCACCAATCCCCGCGTTGTTAATAGCAATATCTAAATTGCCATAATTCTCGAGTGTAAAATTTACCAATGCCTCCATTTCTTCCACCTTGGAAACATCAGCTTTAAAAAACATTGCTTTCCCACCTGTTGCACATATATCTTTTACAACTTTTGCACCCTCCGGTTCCTGGATATCTGAGATTACGACATTCGCACCCTCTCTGGCAAACAATTCGGCAGTGGCCTTTCCAATGCCTGATGCGGCACCGGTTATGATTACAGTTTTATTCTTCATTTCGATTAAATTTAGTTTTGCACCTGAATGATGTTCGCGCAAGGTATTCCAAATCCAATATCGCATGTATGATGTCGATCATTATCGGTAATGATTCCTGTCATAAGCCCTTAATGAAGAAGTGAACCGTTCAAATATATCATTGCATTCTTTAAATTAAAGTCTTCATGCCTATATTTACCTGACTTAAAAAAATGAACTGGCTGCAAGGAAAACATATTGTGATCATGGGAGGCACTACCGGCATTGGTCTTTCGGCTGCATTGGCCTTTGTAAAAGAAGGTGCCAAAGTAGTAGTGGTTGGGAGGGATGCCATGAACGCAGAAATTGCCTCGGAACTTCTTGGTAAAAACGGATATGCACTGACGGGCGATGCCATCAGCGAAACTACCGCACCCCAGGCAATTTCTAAATGCAAAAAAAAATTTGGCGGCTTCGATGGCCTCTATCACGTGGCCGGTGGAAGCGGGCGCAAATATGGCGATGGCCCCTTGCATGAAATTACACTCGAAGGCTGGAACAAAACAATGGAGTTGAACCTTACCTCACTTATGCTTTCCAATCGCGCAGCCATCAACACATTCAAAAAAAGCAAAACTGCTGGCACCATATTAAACATGTCATCCGTGCTTGGCTATTCCCCATCGCCAAAACATTTTGTCACACATGCCTATGCAACTTCTAAAGCAGCTATCATCGGATTTACACAATCAACCGCAGCTTTTTATGCTAGCGATTCCATCCGCATAAATGCCATTGCCCCCGCTCTGGTGGAAACGCCTATGGCACTGCGCGCAGCCAACGATGAAACCATAAAATCGTTTATTAAAACGAAGCAACCATTAGATGGCGGAAGGATTGGGATATCTTCGGACCTAGATGGAGCCGCCATTTATTTTATGTCCGACTTTTCTAAATTTACCACTGGCCAAACTCTTTCTGTGGATGGGGGCTGGCATCTATCGGAAGGACAGTATTGAATGTAAGCCATGCAAGAATTTTCTATCGGCATAGATTTAGGATGCACAAACATAAAAGGTGTGCTGATTGACGACACCGGAAATATTATCTCCCAATTAAGGGAAGAAACGAATGAGCAAGATGACAAGCATTGGAAAAATGCCGTAGCTCAAATGATAAAAAGTTTACGCGCTCATTCATCTGTGACCATAAAAAATATCGGGCTCTCAGCACCGGGTTTGTCAAACTCAGACAATACTTGCATTTCGTTTATGCCTGGCCGCTTGCCTGGCCTCGAAAATTTTAACTGGTCGGATTTTATTGGTGAAAGGATTTTCGTTCTCAACGATGCACACGCAGCCCTGATGGCCGAGGCCACGTTTGGTGCAGCCAAAGGAATGCAACATGCAATATTGTTAACGCTCGGCACAGGCGTGGGCGGTGGCATATTGATCAATGGTCAACTCTATCAAGGGCTTGCGCAAATGGCCGGACATTTTGGTCACACTTCCGTGGATGCCGACAATCCCAATGACGATGTTACAAACATGCCGGGCAGCATTGAAGATGCCATCGGTAACTTAACCATTTCGCAACGGTCGAAAGGAAAATACAACACCACATTTGAATTGGTGGAAGCCTACAAAAAGCATGAACCATTTGCCAGTTGGCTGTGGCTATCGTCAGTGCGCAAGTTGGCCATAAGCATTGCCTCCGCTATTAATGTGCTGTCGCCAGAAGCCGTGATCGTTGGTGGCGGCATTTCCCTTTCCGGGGATGCGTTGATGCTCCCGCTGCGTGAATTTTTATCTATTTACGAGTGGCGGCCTGGAGGCAAGAAGACACCGTTAAATTTTGCTGAGTTTTCGGACATGGCCGGTGCCCTTGGCGCAGCCGGCTTCGCTTTGCAGCGTACTACGTAGCTTGTGCCACATAATTGTAAAATGATGATACCTCAAAAACATGACCTTCGGTATGTCGCCCAAAGCTACAAGCGCAGTAGTATCCAAATCAAAATAACCTCATGACACCTACACAAGACTATCTGAATAAAAGTAAAAATATTATAGAAATTGTTTTGCGGCAGGAAGCTGAAATACTCAAAGCAGCACAGTGGTTTTCGAAAACGATATTGGAAGGTCGCATGGTGCATGTTTTTGGTTCGGGCCACAGCCGCATTATGGTAGAAGAGATGTGGCCGCGCTATGGTTCGTTTCCTGGGTTCAATCCCATCGTAGAACTGTCACTTACGTTTCACAATTTAGTGGTGGGCGCCAACGGCCAGCGCCAGGCCATGTTCCTCGAAAATGTTCCGGGCCTTGCCGAACGCATACTTCGCAATTATGATATTTCGGATAACGACACTGCGCTGGTTATTTCCTCCAGTGGCTGCAACATCGTGCCCATTGAAATCGCAGAACTGTTTCAGAAAAAGAATGTGAAAGTGGTATCGATCATCACCAAAGAGCACTCGCACCACAACATCAGCAAGCGGCCAGACGGAAAAAAGCTTGGCGATTTTTCTGATTTGGTTTTGGATACCGGTGCGCCCAATGGCGATGCCATGATAAAAATTTCGGGCCTGGATACACCGGTCTCTCCGGGGTCAACGTTAGGTGGCGTGCTGTTGATCAATACCATCAAAGCGGAAGTTGCCCGACTGTTGACCCAAGCAGGAAAACCTCCCACGGTGCTCAGCAGTGCGTCTATCGTAGGCAAGGAAAAAGCAGTTGAATTATTTGAGGCCGCTTACGATGAGCATGCACATAGGTTGGCGATTCTTTATCAGAATGTGGGGAAAGTTTGAAGGCCTGAGACTTGAGATATGAAATATGAGATGTTAGACTTAGAAATTGACAATTTAACAAAGGGCAGTTTCTATCTGTGTTCAAATCCTTTCTTAGCTAAGACATTGTTTCAAGAATCCAGAATCTCATATCTCAAATCTCACATCTTAAATCTCAAATCTTAAAGCAAAAATCCCCATGCAATCCCACCCCATCCGCACCACAGTAGTAGGCAGCTATCCGTTTCCGGGATGGCTTGAGTTTGCCATTAAAAACCTACCTGAATTTGGAAATGCCGACCGTGAAGAAATGGTGGAAGATGCCGTGATCGCAGCCATACACGATCAGGTAACAGCAGGGCTCGATGTAATCACCGATGGTGAGCAAACCCGCCTTGATTTCAATCTCTCATTTTATGGATATATAAAAGGGATAAAAGAAAATACCGATGAGCTACGGAAGTTTGGTCCGCCAGCACACGATCAGCGCGGAAAAAATTCCATCATCAATACACTCACTGCGCCTAACGGGTTGGGTGCAGTAAAAGAATTTATGCGATTGCAAAAACTCGCCCCAGTAGGCCCCATTTTGAAGGCAAGCATACCCGGCCCTTATACATTGAGTGGTCGCCTTCTCCCCAACGAAAAATATAAAGACCGTTACGCGATCACCGAAGCGTTGC
>JANOQB010000558.1:0-1742 GCA_031422215.1 Cytophagales bacterium
TTCTTAACCAAGCCAACACGAGAGAGAGCACTTGATGTGGAGGTATATTACCTCCGTGGACTTTCCTATTATAAATCTAAAGACTACAAAAATTCAATTGCTGACTTTCAAGAAGCTTTGTTGTTGAATCACACCAACAGAGGAAATATCTTTTGGTTTCTGGCTAAGAGCAATGAGAACCTAGGATTTTATCCAGATGCGTTAGATGCTTTTGAGAATGCCATAAAAGAGTTTCAAGGCGACAAGGAAAATTTAGTAAAGCTTCATTACGAACGTGGATTGATTTATCTAAAGATGGAGGATAAGGTACTTGCATACCAAGCTCTGAAAAGGGCGTACGATATTCAACCGGGCAATGCCCAAGTGAAAAGTGAATTGGGAAAGTTTAGCCCACAGGAATTAGCTGAGCTTACCAGGAGCACTCAAGTCCCCGCCCGAAAGGAGCCATCGGTCAACAATGATAGCATTGCCCGCAATGTGCTGGCCGATTTCTATAGAAATGAAAAACGTTACGCGCTCGTTATCGGCAATTCTCAATATCCAAAAAAAATTGGTGAGCTTAAAAATCCCGTTAACGATGCCACAGACATGGCTGCCGAACTGGAGAAATCAAATTTTGATGTGCAACTTTTAACAGACGCAACCTACGGTCAGATTCGTGCTGCCTTACTTAAATTTAAAGAAAAGCTGGATGGGGGCAACCGCGATGAAACGGTGGCTTTGTTTTATTTTGCAGGGCACGGACTCTACCATCAAAATGAAAATTATTTAGTTCCCGTGGATGCACAGATTGAATATGAAGATGATATCTGGAGGTATTGTTTCCCTGTTCAACGGATGGTGCTTTCCAATATGGAGATGTCCAACTCGAGAATGAACATTGTTATTTTGGATGCTTGCCGAAGCAACCCGTTCCCTTCACTCACCCGGTCGGCAGGGCAGCAGGGACTTGGTGAAATGAAAGATGCGCGCGGCTCATTTATTGCCTATGCCACCGCTCCCGGCTCAGTGGCAAGCGATGGCACCGGACGGAATGGACTTTATACCCAAGAGATACTGAAGGCAATTCGTAAGCCAGCCCTTACCATTGAGCAGGTCTTTAAGGAAGTGAGGCTAAATGTTCTGAGGCTTTCTGGAGATAAACAAAATACATGGGACAGTTCAAATATCACTGGGGAATTCTATTTTAAATTTTAAAGGGATATAACTCAAGTTTACTTCCTTTACTCCAAACCTGCTTCTTCGCATCTCCCCAAAAACCCGATAAGATTTACCGACTATTTAGACCGTACACAAAGTAGGTGTGATCAACCTGATTTATGAAGTGCTGCTGAAAGTGAAGCCGGGGCATGATTTCAGGTATATCAAGTGATGGGGTTGTAGGTTTACAATTCTATAATTGACAATTATTTCTTACTACTTCTCGCTTCGGGGATTCTGCGTTAATTGAAATGTAAATTTTTCAAATCGCGGAGTACGAGGGGAGACAGCACTTGGAAGGGGGCGAATGAAGATCTAAACAGTTGCATAAAGCCCGCTATCTTTGGTAGGATATGCGCAAGTTTTTCTTGAGGCAGTTGCGTATATTTAGGCGTTGTGCACAATGCAGACCCATGAAATAATTTTAGTGACTTAACAAATTGAAAGTATGAATATATTAAAAACAGTACTTGGACTACTTTTCTTCTTGACATTTTATAGTTGCATGACGAATGAAAAAAAGATAGACGGTAAGTTTCAAG
>JANOQB010000559.1:0-5647 GCA_031422215.1 Cytophagales bacterium
CGCCACAGATGTTGATCCGCTTCAAGCAAGATGTAATTGACCTTAAACCAAAAGTGGTAGTGATACTTGCCGGCATCAATGATATTGCAGGCAACACAGGGCCCATGACACTGGAGCAAACCCGCGACAATATTATTGGCATGGCACAATTAGCCAAAGCTAATGGAGTCAAAGTTATTTTATCATCCATACTTCCTGCCTATGATTTTCCCTGGCGGCCAGGATTGGAGCCTGCTGAAAAAGTTGTTGCACTAAACAAAATGTTAAAAGAGTTTACAACCAAAAACGAAATGGTCTATCTCGATTATTTTTCTGCGATGGTTGATGAACGCAACGGCTTGAAAAAAGAATTGGGTTACGATGGTGTGCATCCCAACCTGGAAGGTTACAAAGTAATGGCACCTTTGGCCGAGAAAGCTATTGCCGAAGCCTTGAAACAAAAATAGATCACCCCACCGCTTCGAAACCAAACCTGCCACATGCAAATTATCCTCGGTGTCATTTTTCATTTTATCGGTGGCTTTGCCTCCGGAAGTTTTTACATGCCTTTCAAAAAAGTAAAAGGCTGGGCTTGGGAAAGTTATTGGATCATCGGTGGATTATTTTCGTGGCTGATCGTTCCTCCTCTGGCAGCGTGGCTTACGTTGCCGGGTTTTTCCGAAATCATCCGTAACGCTTCGGTGTCATCTATTCAATATACGGTTCTCTTTGGTGTGCTCTGGGGAATCGGTGGCCTCACCTACGGGTTGGGTGTGCGATACCTCGGCATGTCGTTGGGAAATTCTGTCGTGTTGGGATTTTGTTCTGCCTTCGGTGCCATCGTTCCCTCTATATATTATGCCATTGTTCCCACGGAAGGAAAAACCAGCATCATTGAAATGATGACAAACACGTGGGGCCAAGTGGTGCTGCTCGGTGTGGTTCTCTGTTTAACCGGGATTTATATCAGTGGCCGTGCTGGTATGATGAAAGAAAAAGAGTTGCCTGAAGAAGAAAAGAAAAAGAGTGTGGCCGAATTCAGTCTCATGAAAGGGTTGATGGTGGCCATCGCATCCGGCATACTCAGTTCGTGTTTTAATTTTGGTATTGAAGCCGGCAAGCCCATGGCCGAAACGGCTGTGAGCATGGGATTGAACCCACTGTTTCAAAACAATGTGACCTATGTAGTTTTGCTCTGGGGCGGCCTTACCACCAATTTAATTTGGTGCATGATCCTCAATGCACGCAACAACACCTATGGCGATTACACAAACAAGAAAAGTCCATTATTAAAAAATTATTTGTTCTCCGCCATTGCGGGCACCACGTGGTTTATGCAATTCTTTTTTTATGGCATGGGCGAAAGTAAATTGGGAAATGGTGCCAGTTCGTGGATTCTTCACATGGCATTTATAATTTTGATTGCCAATGGATGGGGGATATTTTTGAACGAGTGGAAAGGCGTGAGCAAAAAAACAAAAACAACGATCATACTGGGAATCTCAACCATAATTCTCTCAGTATTAGTGGTAGGATATGGAAACGCAATCAAATAATTTTAGAACCACAAAGCCCCGAAGGCACCAAGTAATACAAAGACTTTGGAGAAAACTTTGTCCTTAGGGCATTGTTGGTTAAAATATTTCAAATCATAAAATACTATGAAAATGCAATTCAAACATGTAAGCTACCTCTGGGATGAAGCCAAAGCCGCAGCACTTGCCGGAGACGAAGTAGGACTTTTAATCTATCGCTCCAATTTACTGGGGGCCGATCTGCGCTTGACCAACTACGGAGGCGGCAACACCTCGTGCAAAGCCAACGCCAAAGATCCGCTCACCGGAAAAGAAACAGAAATCATGTGGATAAAAGGTTCGGGTGGCGACATCGGCACACTAAAGAAAAGTGGCCTTGCTGCATTATATGTTGATCGGCTCCTGAGCCTTACCAATGTGTATCGTTGCCTGGAACACGAAGATGAAATGGTGGAACTCTTCAATCATTGCATCTACGACCTAAGTTCAAAAGCCCCTTCCATCGACACACCCCTTCATGGATTTCTTCCTTTCAAACACATTGACCACTTGCATCCCGATGCGGCCATCGCCATTGCAGCAGCAAAAGACGGAAAGAAAATCACACACGAATTGTTCAATGGCAAAATCGGCTGGGTTGAATGGCAACGCCCCGGTTTTGAACTGGGCTTGAAACTAAAAAAATGTTTGGACGAAAGTCCTGGGATCATCGGCATTATGCTTGGGTCGCACGGATTGTTTACTTGGGGCAACACCGCTTATGAAAGTTATGTGAACACATTGGAGGTAATTGAAAGATGTGCCGAATACCTCGAACAGAATTACGGAAAGAAGAGGCCAGTATTTGGTGGGATAAAATTAAAAAGCCTTTCGAAGGAAGACAGGCTCAAGCAAGCGGCCATACTCGCGCCCACACTGCGCGGACTTTGCTCCAGCCACACACGCATGGTCGGTCACTTCACGGACGATGATCGTGTGCTCGAGTTTACCAACTCGCCCGACCTTGCCAAGCTGGCTCCTATGGGCACCAGTTGTCCCGATCATTTCTTGCGCACTAAGATCTCTCCGCTGGTGTTGACCCTGGCCCCTGATGAAGACCTCTCGAATGCAAAGGCAACCAAAGAAAAATTACTTCCTGCTTACGAAGCCTATCGCAAGCTGTACTCCGATTATTACAACACATGCAAGCATCCAAATAGTCCGGCCATGCGCGATGCAAACCCGGTGGTGATCCTCTATCCGGGCGTGGGCATGTTCACTTTCGCTAAAGATAAACAGACAGCCCGCGTGGCCGCAGAGTTTTACATCAACGCCATCAATGTTATGAAAGGCGCAGAAGCTATTTCGGAATACACTTCGCTGCCAAGGCAAGAAGCCTTTAATATAGAGTACTGGTTATTGGAAGAAGCAAAACTGCAACGCATGCCCAAACCGAAACCCCTTACGGGAAAAATTGCGTTGATCACCGGAAGTGCCGGTGGGATTGGAAAAGGGATTGCCAGGAAATTTATTGAAGAAGGTGCGTGTGTGATCCTCAACGACAACGATGCCGACCGCCTCGCAAAAGCAAGCGAAGAATTTAAAACAAAATATGGTAAAGATGCTTTTACGGCCGTGTTGTTGGATGTGTTGAAACCTGAAAATATAAAAGAAGCGTATTCCAAGTCGGCCTTAGCGTTTGGAGGTGTTGATATTGTGGTGAACTGTGCCGGCATCTCTATCTCAAAACCATTGGAAGAGCACACTGAAAAAGATTGGGACTTACTGTATGATATTTTGGTGAAAGGTCAATTCCTAATCACACAAGGTGGTGTCGAAATTATGCGCAAGCAAAATCTGGGTGGCGATGTGTTGAACATTGTAAGCAAGAATGCATTAGTGAGTGGGCCCAACAATGCGGCTTATGGTTCCGCGAAAGCAGCACAACTTCATCTGAGCCGATTGAATGCAGCCGAGTTGGGGCCCGATAAAATCCGTGTGAATGTGGTGAACCCCGATGCCGTGATCTCAGATAGCAAAATCTGGGAAGGTGCGTGGGCCGAAGGCCGCGCGAAAGCCTACGGAGTGAAGGTAGAAGAATTGCCAGCCTACTATGCAAAGCGTACGTTGCTGAATGAAGTCATTCTGCCCGAAGACATTGCCAATGCATGTTTTGCTTTTGTGGGAGGATTGCTGAATAAATCCACCGGCAATGTGCTGAATGTAGATGGTGGTGTGGCGATGGCGTTTGTGAGGTAATTCGTTATCGGTTCTTCGTTGTTGGTTATTCGATAATCTTCCGAGCAACAAGCAATGATCAAATAAAATGAGAATATTTATCGTCCTGATCCTACTTGCTGTTGCTTCGAGTTCCATTGCTCAAAGGCATAGAGTCATTGTCCTCACCGACATTGAAGCTGATCCTGATGATACCCAATCGCTGATACGATTCCTGATGTATTCCAATCAATGGGATGTGGAAGGGCTTATCGCAACTACCTCCATCCATCAGAAAGAAAGAGTGGCACCCGAATCGATCCATAAAGTTCTGGATGCCTACGGAAAAATCCAACCCAATCTATTGCAACATGAAAAAGGATTTCCAACAGGAGCTGAACTCAAATCCAAAGTAAAAAAAGGATTGGCCAAATATGGTATGGAGGGAGTAGGTGAGGGTCATGACTCTGAAGGTTCGGAATGGATATTTAATGCGCTTGAGAAAAAGGATGATCGGCCAATTTGGATTTCTGTTTGGGGTGGACCGAATTGTCTCGCACAGGCCCTATGGAAAATTAAAAAAACAAAATCTAAACAAGAGGCAGTAAAACTTTACAACAAGCTCAGGGTTTATACAATCTCCGATCAGGATGATTCTGGCCCCTGGATAAGAAAGAATTTTCCGGAAATCTTTTTCATCGTTACACCAGGATATAACTACACGTATGCCACTTGGTTAGGAGTGGCTTTTTCTATGCCCGGATCAAATACAGAAGTTGTTTCTGGCGCATGGCTTGCGAAAAATATTCAACAGGGTCATGGCCCATTGGGAGCTTCCTATCCAGATGTTGCCTATGGCATGGAAGGAGACACACCAGCATTTTTATCGCTGATCAACAACGGGCTCAATGATGCCGAACATCCTAACTATGGTGGCTGGGGTGGTCGTTATGAATTATACAAACCCGCTTTTGAAAATTCAAATGTAGGCCGGTTCAAAAGAGAAAACTGGCCGAAGGACGAACCAGAGACACGCGCGATATGGACGAATGCGAACGATAGCATCCTATCCAATGAAGATAAGAAAAGTTATGTGGGAAACCGCGAGACCATTTGGCGATGGCGCGAAGAATTTCAGAACGACTTTGCTGCACGCATGGATTGGAACACAAAAAGTTTCAGCGATGCCAATCATCCACCTGAACCGGCACTGGCCCATCCCGAAAAATTTAGTGTGAATTCCGGAGAGAAATTTTTTTTGAATGCCGAGGGCACCACAGACCCGGATGGAGATTCGATGAGCTATTGGTGGTTTCATTATCGCGAAGCGGGAACCTATAAAGGTGATGTATCCTTCAAGCCATATTCTTCCAATCTGTATAATCTGCCGGTGACAGCCCCGGTAGTGTCGCGGCCAGAAACCATTCATTTCATTTTGAAAGTGACCGACAAGGGTTCACCACCTTTGACACGATATAAAAGAGTTATCATTAACGTAATGCCTAAATAACAAGATCATGCACCGACTTGCTTTTAAAATGAAGCTTCAGGTTGGCAAGGAAGAAGAATACAAACGCAGGCATGCACAGCTTTGGCCGGAACTTGAACAATTGCTTAAGCAAACCGGTATTGAAGATTATTCCATTTTCCTCGATGAACAGACAAATGATCTGTTTGGGGTGTTGAAAATAAAAGATCATATTGCGATGCGTGATCTGCCCAATCACCCGGTAATGAAAAAGTGGTGGGCGTATATGAAAGATATTATGGATACAAATCCGGATAACTCCCCGGTGAGCGTTCCGTTGAGTGAAGTTTTTTATATGAAATGAGGATTTGAACCACGGAGACACGAAGAACTCAAAGATGCACAAAGAATCATTTCTATAAGACACGGAGCAAATGCATAATAATCTTTCAGACAGAGAAGAATACAT
>JANOQB010000560.1:0-9933 GCA_031422215.1 Cytophagales bacterium
TATTTTCCATTAGTCAAAATGTTAAAAAACATTAGGAGGCTTCGCACACAAATCGCCAAATCAATTTGTATGCTGAAAGACTATTCGCATCTAAAATAGCAAAACCCGCATTATTCTTTTCCTACTCAAACAACTTTTTTCCGCGATGCGAGTTTCAAGTTCGTTTAGCTCTTGCTTTCAAATTAATTCAACATAAAAAAGCCGGTACAAACTATTTGCACCGGCTTCATTTGAAATTCTTTCCCTTTAGGCTACCTGTGCCTGCAACTTCTGCGAGAGAACAGACTTGGGCACTGCGCCCACTTGCTTATCTACCACTTGGCCATTTTTAAATACCAGCAACGTAGGGATCGAACGCACACCAAAGCGTGCTGTTACCAACGGGTTTTCGTCCACGTTGAGTTTGGCTACCACGGCTTTGCCTTCATAGTCGCCAGCCAACTCTTCCACTAAGGGGCCGATCATTTTGCAAGGGCCGCACCACTCTGCCCAAAAGTCAACTAATACAGGCTTATCGCTGTTGATTGCCGCATCAAAATTCGCATCGTTTAATTCTAATGTTTTACCCATGATATAAAGGTTATTTAAAGTGTTTTGTTAATCTACTGGTTCCAACACAAAGGTAGGAGAAAATGTTCCAACTTCGGTTTTTTCTGTAAGCAGTTGTTTATTGATGGTTTCAGAAAGCCAGCGCACTTCGCCTTTATCGGTTGCAATGCCAACTTCTCCAAGCTTCTTCAGTTCGCGGATAAAATCGTTGCTCACTTTTATGCGGCATGCCCGCGCGCGCAACTCCACGTTAAGCCCTTCGGTGGGGTCGTTCAAATACAAAGTCAAGTTTGATGTGCCCGCATTTTTCTTGCAAAGTTTTTCTACTGTGTTGATAAAGTCGGGGCTCAACAGTTCGAAGGAAAAACGCAAGGCTATTCCCTGCACCCGCTTGTTGGCGAGTTCGTTCAGTATTTCGATGGTGCGGATTTTAAATTCCAAGTTTTGTTCCCCCCACGATTTTCTTACCACACTGCCTTCCACAAACAAAAACAGGCCGGGCATTAGGAATGATTTGAATTTTAAGTAATCATCGCTCCAAAGCGTGAATTCAAATTTGCCACTGTAATCTTCCATCGAAAGTTTTCCAAAAGGCCTTCCCGTTTTGGTCATCCTATGTTCTACCGCAGACACTATGCCGCCCACCTTGCAATCCTTTCCTTCTAAGGGATCTATGTCGTTCAACACGGTCAGCGCGTGGGTGCAAAAGGCATCCATCTCAAATTTGAAATTGTCCAATGGATGGCCGGAAATATAAACCCCCACCACTTCTTTTTCGAAATGCAATTTTTCTATCTCGCTAAATGGTTCAAGAGGATCAATTTTTGGCGCGGGCATGGCAATGCCGGTTGAGCCCCCAAACAAACTTGCCTGAGCGCTTTGTGCATCTTGCTGCATCTTGGCGGCATAGCGTATTACTTTTTCCGTTAGCGACAAGTCGCCTTCTTTGCCAGTTATATATTGTCTGCGGTGATACTCCGGAAAACAATCGAAAGCTCCCGATAAGGCCAAGCATTCAAAGGTTTTTTTGTTTACCGATTTTTGGCTCAGGCGTTTGGCGAAATCAAAAATATCTTTGTAGGCACCGTGAGCATCGCGCTCGGTGATGATCGCCTCCACAGCCGCTTCGCCAGCGCCTTTGATGGCACCCAAGCCAAAACGTATTTCACCTTTCTTGTTCACTTCAAAAAATACTCCCGACTCGTTCACGTGCGGCCCCAGCACTTCAATGCTTTGCTTGCGGCACTCCTCTATAAAGTAGGTAACGCTATCTAAATTGTTTTGTGAATGGGTGAGCACCGCAGCCATATACTCGGCTGGAAAATTTGCTTTGAGGTAGGCAGTTTGGTAGGCCACCAACGAATAGCATGTAGAGTGCGATTTGTTAAAAGCATATTGCGCGAAGGCTTCCCAGTCTTTCCAGATTTTTTCTGCGATGGTTTCGTCATGCCCATTTTTTTTGCAGCCGGCAATGAATTTGTCTTTCATTTTGTCCAGCACTTCCTTTTGCTTTTTGCCCATCGCTTTGCGCAGCACATCGGCATCACCTTTCGAAAAATTGGCCAGCTTTTGCGACAGCAACATCACCTGCTCCTGATACACCGTGATGCCATAGGTGTCTTTCAGGTATTCCTCCATCACGGGCAAATCGTATTTGATCGGCTCACGGCCATTTTTGCGCGCAATGAAATTGGGTATGTATTCCATCGGCCCCGGCCTGTACAACGCGTTCATAGCAATGAGGTCGTCAAACTTGTCGGGCTTCAATCCGCGCAGGTAGCTCTGCATGCCATCCGATTCAAATTGAAAAGTGCCCGTGGTTTCTCCGCGTTGATAAAGTTGATACGTCTTCTGATCGTCCAATGGAATCGTATCAATATCTATATCTATCCCTTGCCGCTTCTTAATATTCTTTATTGCGGTCTTCAAAATGGTGAGCGTGGTGAGGCCCAGGAAGTCCATCTTCAACATGCCCGCACTTTCCACCACGCTGTTGTCAAATTGAGTAACCAACATAGAGGAATCTTTTGCGGTGGACACCGGCACAAACTTGGTAAGGTCGTCAGGCGTTATGATCACACCGCAGGCGTGGGTGCCCGTGTTACGCAGCGAGCCTTCGAGCACAACCGCCTGCCTTAATACTTCGGCCCGCTTGTCGGTGCCTTTTCGAATTTCGTTCAGTTCTTTATTTTCTTCGAAAGATTTTTCCAATGTGGTGCCAGGCCGCTCCGAAATCATTTTTGCCAAAATGTTCGATTCGTTGAGAGGCAGTTCCATCACGCGGGCACAATCGCGGATGGCGGATTTCGCGGCCATCGTACCATACGTAATAATTTGCGCCACCTGATTGTGACCATATTTTTCGATCACGTAGGCAAGCACCTTATCACGGCCTACATCATCAAAGTCAATATCAATATCGGGAAGCGAAACCCGGTCGGGATTTAGAAAGCGCTCGAAAAGCAAATCATAAGCGATAGGATCTACATTGGTGATGCCCGTGCAAAAAGCCACTGCCGATCCTGCAGCAGAACCGCGGCCTGGCCCCACCGATACGCCCATCTCTCTGGCCTTCGAAGTAAAATCCTGCACAATGAGGAAATATCCCGGGTAACCGGTTTTTTTTATCGTCTCCAATTCAAAGTCAATGCGTTCTTTTATTTCATTGGTAAGTTGGGGGTATCTTCGTTTTGCGCCTTCGTAGGTTATGTGTTTCAAGTATTCGTCTTCACTGGAGAACCCGTTGGGGATATCAAATTTTGGGAGCAGTACGTTTCGTTTCAACTCATACGTTTCCACCTTGTCGATTATTTCGCTGATGGTTTCAATCGCCTGTGGCAAATCGTGAAAAAGCGACTTCACTTCTTCCTGTGTTTTGAAATAAAATTCATTGTTGGGAAGTCCGTAGCGGGTGCCGCGGCCACTGCCAACCGGTGTCGATTTAAATTCGCCTTCCTTAATGCAAAGGAGCACGTCATGCGCGTTGGCCTCTTCTTTTTCGAGGTAGTAACATTCGTTGGATGCGTAGTACTTCACCTGATGTTTTTCGGCAAACCGTAGCAGTGTTTCGTTCACGCGGTCTTCTTCGCGCAAGCCGTGGCGGTTAAGTTCTATGTAGAAGTCGCTTCCAAAAAGGGTGTGCCACCACACAAATGCTTCTTCGGCTTGCCGCTCGCCCACGTGCAAGATCAGGTATGGTATCTCGCTGTGAAGCCCGCCCGTGGTAGCGATCAGACCTTCTTTATATAGGGCTACAAGTTCTTTGTCAATGCGAGGGTTTATCCCGTAAAGACCTTCGGTAAAACCAAGCGAACTGAGCTTGGCCAAGTTTTGATAGCCCGTTTTACTTTTGGCCAACAATATCTGAGGGTATCTTTTGTCGGGATTATCCTTGGTGAATTTATTTTTCTTTCGTTCTTCCGAAATGGAAAGTTCGCATCCCACAATAGGTTTGATCTGGTGGTTCAATGCCTCGCTCACAAATTTGAAGGCGCCATACAAGTTGCCAAAATCGGTGATGGCCACGGCCGGCATATTCAATGCTTTTGCTTTCGCGATAAGCTCATTTACTTTGGGAGTTGCCTGAAGCACCGAGTATTGCGTGTGCAAATGAAGATGGCAAAAAGGTTTGTCTATTAGGGCTTCTTCCCCGGAGCCCGGATACGAAATGGCTTTTTTCTTTTCGCTTTTTGATGAATTGCCTGCCGCTAAGTTGGGCTCTTCATATTCAATATCGGCAAGGGGTGTGCTATCGAATGGGGCAACAACTTTTTTGTGCATGAGCCCAAAAAAAGATCGGGCCGTGGCGGCCACATCATACGAGGCATCGTGCGCATCGCCAATGCCTTCGCCAAAGAGTATTTCATGCAGTTCGTGCAGCCGGGGCATTTTCAATTTGCCGCCAAGGCCACCGGGCAATTGACAGAACGTGGTGGAGGCGATGCCCGTATCAACTTTTTGAAGGGAAAGAAATTGGTCTGCATTTATGGATTGCCTTATAAATTCAGAGCCAATGATGTTGATGTCAAATTCAATGTTGTGCCCAACCAGCACGTGTGTTTTGGCAATATCTTCCAAAAACAGGTCAAACACTTTTTTTAAATCGTGCCCTTCTTCAAGCGCGCGTTTGGTAGAGATGCCATGTACCTGCTCGGCTTTAAAGGGTATATCGAAGCCCTCTGGTTTAATAAGGTAATTTTGTTGCGAAACCAGGTTGCCATTTTTATCGTGCAGTTGCCAAGCTATCTGCACCAACCGCGGCCAATTTTCTAAATCGGTGAGGGGAGCAGTTTTATTTCTGGGTATGCCCGTGGTTTCGGTATCGAAAACTAAGTACATGAATTTTCTGGTTGAGGTGCAAAAGTAGGGAATCCGAACGTGCCCTATTTGAAGGATGTGCTTCAGTTTTAAATTATTTTTTTTGGCGGCCTGGCCAGGTGAAAACGCGTTGCCTGCCTTGGTTCGTATCCTCAGGAAACAAGCGAGGTAGATGCTACTCAAATTTATGGCAACCCAGGATGCACCAATTAGTAAATGAAAGTTACTGATAAGAGTCTATCTGAAGGGCGGCCAAATTATAAACGGATTTCAGAAACCGCCTTTAAAATCTTAATTTCGTTTCAAGTTTCAATATAAAAACGGAATAGCTATGTCAGTAATAAAAATCCCAATGCTATATGCCGGCTCAAAGGGCGAGAAAATGCTTTATTCATTATTTGATAGTGGAGCAAATTTGTCGTGTATCCATCCTGATTTTGCCGGAGCCATTGAAACACCAACCTACTTAGGCAGGACCCGACAGATTTCTAGCGCTGCAGAAGGTCATTTCATTGAGGTAAAGGAAGCTGTAAGGTTGGATTTTTACCTGAACGATGTCTTATTGAGTGATGAATTTTTGGTGGTGCCGGGTTTGAGTGAAGAAGTGATCATTGGTTGGCCGCCACTATGCAAAAATGGAGGATTAAATTAGACTTTGAGCATGACAAGGCAACGGTAGATCCTAAGGTTGCTAAAATGCAATTGAAATAAACCGGTTCTGCTATTCCTGTTTCATAATAGCTAACCAAAATAACTACAAGCGTATTTCAGCCAAGGTTAGGCGAACGGTAATTACCTCGGTGCTGCCATCACCAAATATCTTGCTCAGCTTGTCAGCCGTCTTCCGGATTAATTAATTCCACCGGCAATTGTTTGATAATGGATTGTGAACTATTTTTGATTCAATTCGAAATGTATGAAGTCGCTCCTTTTATCCATAATTTTTTTAACAAGTGGCGTAAATGATTGTTATTAAATGGCTGACTCAATTCAACAAGTCCCGGACAATAAAAAATAAATTCACATAACAGATGAAATGGTTCCTCGATCTCTTTTCCAGTTCGCTTGGCAGAAAAGTGCTGATGGCACTCACCGGTCTTTTCCTGATCTCTTTTCTGGCGGTCCACCTGGCCGGAAATCTTCAGCTTCTTAAAGATGATGGGGGAAAGTCGTTCAATATTTATGCGGAATTCATGGGCACCAATCCCGTAGTCCAATTTATTTCCAAAGGAAATTTCACCCTTATACTTATCCATATTATTTGGGGTATTATGCTCGCCATCAAAAACCGGCAGGCACGTGGCACGGTGGGCTATGCCATCACGAATAAAAAATCTGCGTGGTCATCGCGCAACATGGGCATTTTAGGCACTATCATTTTGATATTTTTGGTTATCCACATCCGCCACTTTTATGCCGAAGTGCATTATGGCTACGTGCCCACTCAACTGTATGATGGCAAGGAGGTAAAAAATTTGTATGGCGAAGTGGCCCGTTGGTTTAAGGTGGACTGGTATGTGGCACTCTATGTCTTTTGTATGGTGGCCCTTGCCTTCCATTTGTGGCATGGCTTTGCAAGCGCATTTCAAACACTGGGTTTAAATCACGCCAAGTACAATCCTATTATAAACTTTGTGGGCAGGGCCTTTGCAGTGATCGTGCCTGCCTTGTTTGCCTTGATTCCCATTATGATGTTTTTTTCTTAATCGTTGTAGAGAATAGTTTAAAAAATTCTTAATCATAAATCATGAAGCTCGATTCAAAAATTCCGGAAGGACCTTTGGCGGAAAAATGGACCCGACATAAATTCAATTTGAAACTTGTCAATCCGGCCAATAAGCGAAAGTATGAAGTGATTGTGGTTGGCACAGGTTTAGCCGGTGCTTCGGCTGCTGCTTCCCTGGGCGAGTTGGGATATTCGGTGAAGGCATTTTGTTTTCAAGACAGTCCGCGCAGGGCGCACAGCATTGCCGCACAGGGTGGAATCAACGCAGCAAAAAATTATCAGAATGATGGTGACAGCGTGTTCCGTCTTTTCTATGATACTATTAAAGGTGGAGACTACCGCGCACGCGAAGGCAACGTTTATCGGTTGGCCGAAACCAGTGTGAGCATCATTGATCAATGTGTTGCGCAAGGTGTTCCTTTCGCGCGCGAGTATGGCGGGCTCTTGGCAAACCGTTCTTTTGGTGGTGCCCAGGTGTCAAGAACATTTTATGCACGTGGACAAACCGGCCAGCAATTGTTGCTCGGTGCCTATGGTGCGTTGAACCGGCAGATCGCCAATGGAAAAGTGAAAATGTACAGCCGTACGGAGATGCTTGACTTGGTTGTGGTGGACGGAAAAGCAAAAGGCATTATCACCCGTGATTTGATCACGGGAAAAATTGATGCGCACAGTGCCGATGCCGTGTTGCTTTGCACGGGCGGCTACGGAAATGTTTTCTATTTATCAACCAACGCAAAAGGATCGAACGTAACAGCTGCGTGGCGGGCGCATAAAAAAGGAGCCTTGTTCGGAAACCCGTGCTTCACGCAAATCCATCCTACCTGCATTCCGGTGTCGGGTACTCATCAATCAAAACTTACGTTGATGTCGGAGTCGCTGCGCAATGATGGCCGCGTGTGGGTTCCTAAAAAAGCCATGCCTGGTTTGAAATCAAAAGATGCCGCCAACATTCCGGAAGCTGACCGCGATTATTTTTTGGAAAGGAAATATCCATCGTTTGGAAATTTGGTTCCGCGCGATGTGGCCTCGCGCAATGCCAAGCAAGTGTGTGACGAGGGCAGGGGAGTAGGCTCAGGCCTCGCAGTATTTTTGGATTTCACCGATGCCATCAAGCGCGATAGCGAAGATACCATTCGCGCCAAGTATGGAAACCTCTTCGATATGTATGCGCAGATCACAGGCGAAAATCCATACAAGGGCCCGATGATGATCTATCCGGCTGTGCATTACACCATGGGCGGCCTTTGGGTGGATTATAATTTAATGACAACGGTTCCTGGCTTGTATGCTTTGGGCGAAGCAAACTTTTCTGATCACGGTGCCAACCGGCTTGGTGCCAGTGCGCTCATGCAAGGTCTCGCGGATGGTTATTTTGTAATTCCCTATACCATTGGTGATTATTTGGCTACCATCGGTTGGAACGAAAAGGTAAGCACCGATCATCCCGCCTTCAAAGTGGCGATGGATGCAGTAAATGAGCGCACCAACAAATTAGTCAATATCAGGGGCAAGAAAACAGTGGATGAATTCCATCGGCAGTTGGGCCTCACCATGTGGGATTATTGCGGCATGTCGCGCAGTGAGGTGGGATTGAAGAAGGCAAAGAAAATAATCCAGGATTTGAAAGCTGAATTCTGGACGAACGTGAATGTGCTGGGTGGAACATCTGAATTGAACCAGGAACTTGAAAAAGCCGGACGTGTGGCTGACTTTATTGAGCTTGGCGAATTGATGGTGGACGATGCTATCAACCGTGCTGAATCGTGTGGCGGTCACTTCCGTGAGGAATCACAGACACCCGAAGGCGAGGCGTTGCGCAAGGACAGTGATTATGCTTTTGTTTCGGCCTGGGAATATAAGGGTGAAAACCAGCCCGAAGCACATCATAAAGAAGAGCTGAAATTTGAAAGCGTAAAATTGACACAACGGAGTTATAAATAAGTGTGCGGATGTGCTTTTGTGTTGAAGTTCTCCAACATTGAACAAGTCAACACCTTATCGCGTCAACACCTGAACACCTTACCACTATGAAGATCAAATTAAAAGTCTGGAGACAAAAAAGTAGCAACAGCAAAGGCGAATTCAAGACGTACGACCACAATCACGTGTCGCCCGATATGTCGTTCCTCGAAATGCTCGATGTACTCAATGAAGAGTTAACACGGAGAAATGAGGAGCCAATTGCCTTTGATCACGATTGCCGCGAAGGCATTTGTGGCATGTGCAGTTTATATATCAATGGTCATCCGCATGGGCCGCTGCAAACCACTACCTGCCAATTGCACATGCGCTCCTTTAAAGATGGCGAAACCATAACCATCGAACCGTGGCGGGCAAAAGCATTTCCGGTGGTGCGCGACTTGGTAGTGGATCGTACAGCCTTCGACCGCATTCAGCAAGCAGGTGGTTATGTAAACGTAAACACGGGCGGTGTGCCCGATGCGAATGTAATCCCCATCCCCAAGAAAATTGCCGATGAAGCATTTGATGCAGCTATTTGCATTGGCTGTGGCGCTTGTGTGGCTGCGTGCAAAAATTCTTCCGCCATGTTGTTTGTGGGTGCCAAAGTTTCGCAGTTTGCCTTGCTGCCGCAAGGGCAGGTGGAAAAAAACGAACGCGTGGAAAAAATGGTTGCCCAGATGGATGCCGAGGGTTTTGGCTCTTGCACTAACACATACGCCTGCGAGGCCGAGTGCCCCAAAGGAATAAAGATCACAAACATTGCCCGCATGAACCGCGAATATTTTGGTGCCATGCTAAGTTCGTATGAAGTGGAAACGGGTGGAGGGGAGTAGATCGCCTAAATATGAAAAAGACAATTTTACTCACGCGAAATCCAAACGGGCTCAATGCCACAGTTTCAAAATTGCTTTTTATTTTGTTGGGGCTTTCTGGTTTGATAAGGGGAGGCTTCGACTTGGCAAGTGCCACCTCTACATTTTGGAGCACAACTATTGCCCTCCTTTTAGTGGTTAGTGGAATAATGATGTTGATGTTAGGGTTTATTTTGTTCAACCCAAAAAATAAGTTCTCACCAAAAATTGAAATTGACGAAAACAATATTTCGATACGTGAGGATGTTTATTTAAGAACAAAAAAAATCAATTGGGATGAATTGAAGCAAATACAATTCAAATCATTCGCATTGGACTTCTTGTTCAATAATGGTAAGAGTTTGTTAGTAGTGCTAAGAACAACCAATGAAGGTTCCATGGAAGTTAAAAAATCATTAATGGAAATCGCATCAAAGAAATCAATTCAGATAGTAGCTGGATAGAACCTTCGCGGTTTACCAAAATACTCATCTCGTGTCTTGAAAGTGATCCCACTTGCACATC
>JANOQB010000561.1:0-1575 GCA_031422215.1 Cytophagales bacterium
CGGTGCAGCGGCAGTGATTGCGTTTGCCGATAGTGACAAGCGCCAGATACGCACAGTGCGGTCAATGCCACCGCTGACCAGCACAATTTTATTGTCCATTGGCCAGGTAAAAAAACGCCTCGAGCCAAAAGATACCCTGCTCACCGAGGTGGCCAAGGGCATGTTTGATGTTATCTCCGAAACGGCAACACCCGTGGCAGACAATCTTCAAACCACCTTGCGGAAATTTAATGTGATCATTGATAACCTTACCAAAAATTCGCAGCAGCTTGATTTGATTTTTTCCAAACTTCAAGTAACCCCCGACTTGGTAAACCAAACACTAAAGACCACCAACGGAAAAATCGAAGACCTGTCAGGCACTTTTAAAGACGTTGCCGTAAACCTTAACAATACACTTAATGAGTTAAAGCCCACATTGGCAAACTTCAAAACCATTTCCGATTCGCTCAAACAATTGGAACTGAACGAGACCATCCGGAAAACACAGCAGACATTGGCTAAGCTAAACGAAACATTGAGCAAGCTGAACAAGGGCGACAACACCGCCAGCAAACTGATGACGGAAGATACGCTATACGTGAACCTCAATAATTTGTTGAAGCGTATTGATACGCTCGCCAATAATTTCAATAATAACCCAAACCATTTTCTCGCACCCTTGGGCAAGAAAAGTAAAAGGATTGTACGCGACCGGAAACGCGAGGAAGAAGAGAAAGCGAAAGCAGCAGAGAAAAAATGAGGTGGTTCATACAAAACAGCAAAGCCTGATGGATTTGGAATTCAACAAAAATGAGGACCATCTGAAACAGCTTTGTTCTAAGCTCAAATCAAAAGCCACTAAGACTTCGCTCGGTGGGGGCGAAAAGAAAATCGAAGACCAGCATCAGAAAGGAAAACTCACTGCACGCGAGCGCATCCAGTATTTAACAGATCCCAAATCCAATTTTTTGGAAGTTGGCCTTTTTGCAGGCGATGGAATGTATGCCGAGCAAGGAGGATGTCCGTCTGGTGGGGTGATCACCGGTATTGGATTTGTAAAAGGTCGGCAGTGTGTTATTGTTGCCAACGATGCCACTGTGAAGGCAGGTGCGTGGTTTCCTATCACCGCCAAAAAAAACCTTCGCGCCCAGGAGATTGCTATGGAAAACCGTCTGCCCATTATTTATCTCGTGGATAGTGCCGGTGTATTTCTTCCCATGCAGGATGAAATCTTTCCAGACAAAGAACATTTTGGAAGACAGTTCAGGAACAATGCGAAGATGTCTTCGATGGGCATTGTGCAGGTTGCCGCTATCATGGGCAGTTGCGTGGCGGGTGGTGCCTACCTGCCTATCATGTCGGATGAAGCCATGATTGTGGACAAGACCGGCTCTATTTTTCTGGCGGGTTCCTATTTAGTGAAGGCTGCCATTGGCGAAGACATAGACAACGAAGCACTGGGCGGGGCCACTACGCACTGCGAGATTTCTGGCGTTACCGATAATAAATTCCCAACTGATCAGGCATGTCTTGATCACATCCGTACTTTGTTTGATAAGCTGGGATCAACCGAACAAGCAGGTTTCAACAGGG
>JANOQB010000562.1:0-2818 GCA_031422215.1 Cytophagales bacterium
TATTGCACAAGCAGCCGGTGGTGCTTCTTCCAAAGGAGTCCCTTTGGGATAATCCCTTCTTCGTTACCAATTGCACAACATTGTTAAACTGATCTATAACAAATTACGACCATGGGAAATAAAAAAAAATTATCGCTAGCACAACGTGAAGAATTGTTCAGAACATTAAAAGACCGTTTTGACAAAAACATGAACCGCCACAAAGGTATTGATTGGCCCAGTGTGCAAGCAAAGCTGGAAGCCGATCGTTCGGGGGAAAAACTGTGGTCACTCAATGAAATGGAAACAACTGGCGGTGAACCAGATGTGGTTGGCCTCGATAAAAAATCGGGTGAGTACATTTTTTATGATTGTTCACCCGAAAGTCCCAAAGGCCGCAGAAGTATCTGTTACGACCAGGAAGCACTGGAGTCAAGGAAGGAGAATAAACCAAAGAATAGCGCTCTTGGGATGGCTGCTGAAATGGGCATTGAAATTTTAACAGAAGAGCAATATCAGGAATTGCAATCCCGCCAAAGTGCGGGAGGAAAGTTCGATATGAAAACATCGAGTTGGATAAAAGCACCTGCCGATATTCGAAAACTCGGTGGTGCCATCTTTGCTGATTACCGTTATGGCCGCATCTTCGTGTATCACAACGGTGCAGAGTCTTACTATGCCGGCAGGGCGTTCCGTGGCTCGCTTAGGGTGTGAAGGGTGCATTTCAAATTCTCTGCGCTGGTGCAGCTACAAAGTTGTATAACCTGCGGTACTAAGTCCACATCCCGTCCTGAATATTTATTTTGAAACTCACTTCGTGTTTTCTTTGTGACTTAGTGGCAAAATAAAGAGTACGAAATTTAACCACAAAGGCTCAAAGCCCTGCCTGTCCGGCTAGGCAGGCACAAAGTTTCACTAATAAAAACAATAAAGAATTCAATTTAAGCGTAACATCGGTAAACAGAATTGAGTCATCACATCATCAAAAATTCAAAATTCAAATTTGAATATCGAATGATGATCAACGAAGTTTGAATGATGAAGTTATAGATACTAATCCCACCAAAATTTTCAACAATAACCTCCCTATATTTGGATTCAACATTATTACCCAACTATGGCCAAACGAAAAGCAAATTCAGAAATCCTTCAACAGCAGTTTGACGAACTGGAAAGAAAAAACCAGGAGGCACTGTTGGGTGGCGGTGAAAAGCGAATAGAGCAACAACATGCCAAAGGAAAACTAACTGCCCGCGAGCGTGTGCTCATTCTTTTGGACGAAGGGTCTTTCGAAGAGCTGGGAAAGTTTGTGATGCACCGAAGCAAAGATTTTGGCCTCGACAAAGAGCATTACCTCGGTGACGGGGTGGTCACTGGGTATGGCACCATTCAGGGGAGGTTGGTGTATGTTTTCTCGCAGGACTTCACCGTGTTTGGCGGCTCGCTTTCGGAAACACATGCAGAGAAAATTGTAAAGATCATGGACCTCGCCATGAAAAACGGAGCGCCCGTAATTGGCCTCAACGATTCTGGTGGCGCACGCATACAAGAGGGAGTTGTTTCACTTGGTGGCTATGCCGATATTTTTTACCGTAATGTAATGGCCTCTGGTGTGGTGCCTCAGATTTCTGCCATCATGGGGCCGTGTGCCGGTGGTGCAGTGTATTCCCCGGCCATTACTGATTTTATTTTTATGGTGGAGAATACTTCGTTCATGTTTGTAACCGGCCCCAATGTGGTGAAGACCGTAACGCATGAAAATGTAACGGCCGAGGAACTCGGAGGAGCTTCCACGCATAGCACAAAAAGCGGTGTTACTCATTTTGCCTGCGTCAACGAAGCCGAGTGCATCAGTCAGATAAAACAACTTTTTAGTTACGTTCCTCAAAACTGTGAAGACGGTGTCCCTAATCTTCCATATAGCTTGGCGAATGAATCGCGGCCTGGGCTCAACGAAATAATCCCGGCCAACCCCAACCAACCATACGACATGCGCGAGGTGATCAGTGGCGTGGTGGACGATCAATCGTTTTTTGAAGTGCACAAAAATTTTGCTGAAAATATTGTGGTTGGTTTTGCCAGGTTGGCGGGCCGCAGCATTGGTATTGTTGGCAATCAGCCGGCAGCGCTTGCGGGTGTGTTGGATATTGATGCGAGTGTGAAGGGTGCGCGCTTCGTCAGGTTCTGCGATTGCTTTAATATTCCGTTGCTGGTGTTTGAAGATGTGCCGGGCTTTTTGCCAGGCACCGATCAGGAGTGGAACGCGATCATCACTAATGGGGCAAAGTTGTTGTACGCGTTTTCTGAAGCAACCGTGCCGCGCGTTACGGTTATCACGCGCAAAGCTTATGGTGGTGCGTATGATGTGATGAACAGCAAGCACATTGGTGCCGATTTGAATTACGCGTGGCCTACCGCGGAAATCGCGGTGATGGGAGCCAAGGGTGCAGCAGAAATTATTTTCAAAAAGGAAATAGCAGAATCGGAAAACCCAGAAGCCAAGCTGAATGAAAAAGTGGAAGAATATACACGCAAGTTTGCCAATCCTTATCGGGCTTCCTTTCGTGGTTACATAGATGAAGTGATTTATCCCGATCAAACAAGGGAAAAATTGATACGCGCTTTTTCGATGCTTGAAAATAAAGTTGCCAAACTCCCAAAGAAGAAGCATGGTAATATTCCGCTTTAGTAGAACTGTCAAAATAAATTGTACCCTTTCGGGTTTGGATAAAAAATCTTGGGCGGCCCCCCGAAACGGGGCTGGGCTATCCGTTCCAAGTCCGTCCACGCATGAAATCCACCGCGCTTCGGGCTTTCCACTACTATCCCTGGCCGAAGT
>JANOQB010000563.1:0-3253 GCA_031422215.1 Cytophagales bacterium
TCTCCTCCACAATGCGCGTAAGCTTTCGTTTCTCGCGCTCCAATTTCCAAAAGTAATCGAACGGGGAAAAGACACCTTCGATGCTGCTCATGGTACGTGGGGCAATTTTGGTGCGCTCTTCAATTTTGGTGGAATACAGGCGCGTTGATCGGATGATTATTTCATTGAGAAAAATCTTGTCTTCGCGCAACAGCACAAACAGGGCATCTTCCTCAAACAACAATGGCAATTCCGCAGAAACATATCCAATGGATGAAAACAGCAATGTATCGGTAGGCTTGGCGTAAATCATAAAACTTCCATTGATATTGGTGCTGGTGATCTTTCCTGCGCCCTTTACGGACACATGCACATCGGGCAGGTTGCTCATTCGCGCAGAGTCAACCACAATGCCCCGGTACAACTCCTGCCCGCTTAGCAAATGGAAAAAGAAAAGGAAAGGGATAAAAGAAATGAAACGGCTCAAAGGATCAGTTACTTTCCCGGTAAGATGAACAAAATTTTAAAATAGTTGCAAAAATAAAATGGCGGGGTGCATGGCAAATTGCACTGACGGGCAAAATAAACAGGGCACGGTACACGTACTTTTCGTTCAATTTTTAGTTTGGTCATGCATGTTTCAATTGTTGATTTGGCACTTTTTTGTCTTGACACAAAAAAGTACCCAAAAAAAGTCAATACAAAAAGATGCTTCCTCCCTCATCCTATCGCACCCCCGCCTTTTTGTCGGGCCAGCGCACTTGAGTTTCAGGATAAATATTCTCCACTGGATTTGATTTCTGATGATAGGCTATTGTTTTTGATCCCGGTGCAATTTGTGATGCACCCAAATGGTGGTAGTTCGGGCTTGTCCGTTTGTAGTATGCCGCAAAAGAATTTTTTAGGAATAAAAAAAGACCAGTTCCCCAACTGGGCCTTTTTTTACACTGAATTAAACCACTTAATCAAGAAATTATATTAATTGGCGATATAAATTTACGGAACGGATTGAATGCAGCCCACTGAAAACAGAGGTTTTTGGTTTGCAAAAATGCGGCCCATTAAAAAAAGGCCAGCAAATTTCGCTGGCCTTTTAAATACATGGTTTGAAAAATTACTTCTTCATTACTTTGATGTACTTAACATCATTGCCCTGCGAAACCTGCAACATATAAATTGCAGATTGGATATCTTTTTCTTCCAACGAAATGGAGTATTGACCACTAGACCGGGGGGCATTTTCCTGCCTGTGAATTTCCCTTCCGTTCATGTCAACCAACCGTGCCCTGATTGAATTGACCATGTCCTCCGTTGTGTAAGTGAAAGATATCTCACTTTCAAAAGGATTGGGATAAGCAGAGAACGCTCGTTGAACGGGCTCTTCATTCGAATTGTCTGCTGCAATAGAGGCTTTGCGGGCAATACTGCTACCACAATTTCCTCCACCCGACACAAATACTTGTCTGAGGCCTTGCCTTCAAAGCGAATGCGCCTGATCCCTTTATAATATTGTTTTTTTGCCGGTGGTGATACTAATTTTTCACAATGAAAGTTTTATGGTCGAAAGTAAGAAGGATTGGGGAACTGTGAAACAGAAAAGATTTGGTAATCTGCCCCACCTCGCGTTTAGGATGGTGATTTAGAGATTTTGCTTTCCGTACCTGTGTCCGTGCTGGTAGTCGGTCAGTGACAACACCGACCGAAGGAAAAATCCCCCAATACAAGCACTGATTGGGGGATGTTTCGCTATAAAAAAAAAGAGGCCACCCCTTTTGGTGAAGCCTCTTTTATTAAGCCTTAGGTTCTGTTATTCCTTCAGCAGTTTTATCGTTTTAGTAAACTTGCCAATGTTAACCCTCATGAAGTACAATCCAGGCTGAACATGATCTGTTTCCAGAATGTAAATGCCTTCTTGACTTGGGGCCGGAACTTTCAAATTCATATTCCTTCCGGTTAAATCCAACATGTGCATGTTAACTTCCATGCTATCTGGGTTGGAGACTTGAATAGACAATGAGGATTTGAAAGGGTTAGGATATGTTTCCAGAGTGAAGTCCTCCTTTATATCACTCATATCCGAAGCAATCCTTGCATTGGCCACAGGTGCCGTGCAATTGGTAGTACAATTTCCAAAGAAGTCTCCATGAGCCATGTGAGAATCCACTGCCGACTCATCCACACAAATAGTTACGCATGGATTTTTAGTGCTGCCGGTCTTGTGGCAAAGAGTAACTTTTGCAATACCGCTGTTCCCTGCAAAGCAACGCACATCTTCCGCATCAATTCGGCCATTGGCGTTACCACCGGTAAGGTAGCTGGTTGTGTAAACACAACCTAGCGCATCTGTGATGGTAGCAGTGAAAGTTGCATCCTGCATCAGGGTAGCGGTAACCTGAAGGAAGCCACCTGCTAATACGGAAGCTGCAGTTGAAACCGGTGCTAACGTTGCTAAACCAGGATTGGCAGGGCATGTATTATTTACACTTGTGCCTCCCGAGCCTACCACCCATTTTTCGTCTCCGGCATCGTTGACAGAATTACATTTCAACGGACGGTTCATCGTAATCACTACATTATAAGGTGCAGTTCCGCCAACAGGCGATGCTTTGATAATAGCAGTCTGATCGCCAGAGTAGCCAAAGTATAACCAATTGTTATTGGTGGTGAATGTGGATGCTGCCATAGACGGGTTGATCGTAAGATTTGCACCGAAATAAGTCTCAGCATAATTGCTTCCATACGTATATGATCCTTTCGATATCAGATACGTACCACCTGTTTCGCCCATGGCCCTTACTAAGGAACCTGTTGCTACATCACCGGAAACAATTGTTCCTGCGGTAACCTGGGCTGTCAAAGCCGGGTCTGGACTTCCAAAGCACTTGAACTTAGCATCGGCTGTGATGGTGATAGCTCTCTTGCTGATATTAATTGCCACACTGCCACTTTGATTATTATAGTTCGTGCCTCCAGTAAACGTCCAGTTAGCTGTGCCTCCCGGTACATTCGTAAAGCTTGAACCTAAACTCAATGTGCTGCCTGCTGCTGTAGGATCACCTGTTACACCTGTAACTGTACCGGTTGCACCATGTGCCGCTGCATCATACGTTCCAGTGTATCCATTTACAGTTACACCTGCATTCGCTTTGTTAATGACGATCGCTGCTGTTCCACTCTGATTATTATAGTTTGTTCCACCAGTGAATGTCCAGGATGCTGTGCCGCCTGGTACGTTCGTAAAGCTTGAACCTAAACTCAAACTGCTGCCTGCGGC
>JANOQB010000564.1:0-3335 GCA_031422215.1 Cytophagales bacterium
TTGCTTTGAAGTAGCACACACCAATTAACATCAAACAACATGAAACCGAACAGACGCAAGTTTATTAAACAGTCCCTTACCATGGCCACCGCCTTGGGGGCAACCATATTGCCAGATAGTATTTATGGCACTCCACATAAAATTAAGCACAGCACATTCGTGGGGCATGAAAAGAGAAAACATACTATCCCCAAAGGAGCCTTGCGGTTTTCCACCATAGGCCTTAATCATGGTCATATTTATTCGCAGACCGATGCCATGATCCGTGGGGGCGGAGAACTGGTAGCATTTTTCGCCAAAGAGCCAGCGTTGATCGAGGCATACAGCAAACGTTATCCGCAAGCCAAACTGGCCCGCAGCGAAAAGGAAATATTGGAGGACAATGCTATCCAGTTGGTGATCAGTGCGTCCATTCCTGTGGAGCGTGCGCCCCTTGGCATTGAGGTGATGCGCCATGGCAAAGATTTTATGGTGGATAAACCTGGCATCACTACCCTTAAACAACTGGCCGAAGTTAGGAGTGTGCAAAAAGCAACCAAGAAGATTTATTCCATTATGTACAGCGAGCGGTTCGAGAACAGGGCGACCGTAAAAGCAGGCGAGCTTGTGAAGGCCGGTGTCATCGGCCAGGTAGTTCAGACCATCGGCCTGGGGCCACACCGGATGAACATAAAAACGCGCCCCGAATGGTTCTTTGATAAGAAATATTATGGCGGCATTATCTGTGACATCGGTTCGCACCAATGCGATCAATTTTTATTCTTTACTGGATCAACCAAAGCGGAAGTGGTAGCCTCGCAGGTGGGCAACATTCATTATCAACAATATCCTGAGTTTGAAGATTTCGGTGATGTTACTTTTCGTGGCAACGGGGGAACAGGCTATGTGCGTGTGGATTGGCTTACCCCGGATGGCCTCAACACCTGGGGCGATGGAAGGTTGACAATATTGGGCACGGAAGGCTACATCGAAATCCGAAAGAACGTTGACATTGCAGGGCACGATGGTGGCAACCATCTTTATCTGGTTGACAAAAAAGAAACACGCTATTTTGATTGCAGCAAAGATGCGCTTCCCTATGCCGATCAGTTCATCAGCGACATACTCAACCGCACCGAAACCGCCATGACCCAGGAGCATTGTTTTCTTGCTACAGAATTGGCTCTTACCGCACAAAAAACAGCGCAGAAGTTGGTGCTAAAAAAATAGCTGGACAAACTTCATTTTGTATTTGATCAATAACGATTGTTGGTCAAAAAGTAAAGTTATTGATCCTAAACAAATCCCTACGCTTCGGACAAGGATTTTTAAAGTAAAAACGGTTATGAATTCAAAGAGCATAATAAAAATATTAGTTGCGTTATACTCGATGGTGATCGTCTTTCATATTTGTATTGTCTTAAAAATCATTCCATACAGCATAACATGGGGTGGGCGACTTAGGAACGATGGTGAAATGTATGTCTTTGAGACTCTTTCAATTGTTATCAATCTTTTTTTATCATGGGTATTGTTAATGAAAGGAGACTTTGTAAGATTCAAATTTTCTCCCAAAGCGATACGTATAATTTTATGGATTTTTGTGTTCGTCTTTACCTTAAATACGATTGGTAATATCCTTGCAAAAACAGATATTGAGAAAATGTTTACCGTGCTGACGTTCATTTCGGCAATAGCAATAGGTTTCGTTTTACGCAAGAAAGAAATAGTGAACGTTAACGAAACCTAATCTGAATTGACTTTAAAAAAATCAATGTGGGTAGTTGACGTGTTTATTTCCTTTTAGCATATCCCCTTTGTTGATGTTGGTCAACAGGGCTTTGACCCGGTATTCCGTTAGTCCACGTAAAACGAGATCGCGGCTCATGGCCGCGATGACAGGCGGATTTTTATCCATCCACGAATTGAATGATCCGGGTTTATTTCAGTTGCTTCTTGGCATACTCATTACTGAAGGAATAAACCAAACTCACGTTCCATACAAATTCTTTATTGGCCGGTATATCGGATTTTATTGTCTGGTTCATAATGGATTGGAGCGAGAGCGGAAAATTTCGTTTTGCCAATGTCAGCGTTGACGTAGCATAGAATCCTTCCAGATCATCCATTTTTAAATAATATACTTGGGGATTAAACTTGATATAAACCTGCTTCGAAAGCTTGATGTTTGAAAAGTTGCTGTTGAATGTAATGAAGTCTGTGCTCTGTATCCCTTCCTTTTGCATGGCTTGCCCGTGCAGGTAATAAAAGCCAACGCTGATATCTTTCGTTAATAGGTAATTGGGAACTACCTCTGCTGCCAAAAAACGTTGTGCTACAATGGCATCGTTGGTAACGCCATTTGAGGTAACTGGCATCGTTCTAAAAACGATGGAAGGATGTGCCCCTGCGCTGAGCCTGAATTTCCCCTTGCTGATGAATTTATATCGCCACCAAAAAATAAAAGCCCAAGGTTTGCCTTCAAGCGCAAAACGCAGCATCGGTTCGAAGCTGAGTTTTTTTTTCCCTACTGACAGGTCGAACATTATAGCTGGCTTGCCCAAGGTAAAAGTAGGGAGTAAGGAAATTCCGTTGTTGGTAAGAGTGGCAACACCACCCAGGTTAGCTATGCTTTTTGTGCTGTCGGTCTTTTGAGAGTAGGCAATGTGTGAAGATATGGAAAAAACAATAAGCAGGATTGCGCGGAAGGTGGCCGTGTTGGATGGTTTCAAAGGCAGGTTTTAAATTTTCCGCAAAGGAAACACTTTCTGAAATGTTTTCAGAACGAACTTCAAACCTTTAATTACAAACTGACAGGGTTCCATCGTTTGCGTAACATCAGTCACAAATTTCAAACAATCAAAGACTCAACGCTTTCCGATAGCCACGTAGGGTCTGTGGTTTTGGCCTGTATATATCTGGCGTGGCCTTCCAATGGGTTCTTTGTTTTCGCGCAGTTCTTTCCATTGGGCTATCCAACCGGGAAGGCGCCCGATGGCAAACATCACCGTGAACATATCTACTGGGATGCCCAGTGCCCGATAGATTATACCTGAATAGAAATCTACGTTCGGATACAATTTTCTCTCTATAAAATACGGATCGCGCAAAGCGATTTCTTCCAGCTTCATCGCTATCTCGAGGGTAGGGTCGTTTACGCCTAATTTTTCAAGCACATCATCGGCTGCTTTTTTGATGATCTTGGCGCGTGGGTCAAAGTTTTTATACACGCGGTGGCCAAAGCCCATCAACCGGAACGAGTCACTTTTGTCTTTCGCTTTGGCAATCCATTTGTCCACGCCACCGCCATCTTTTTTGATCTGCTCCAACATGAGCACCACTTCCTGATTGGCACC
>JANOQB010000565.1:0-1698 GCA_031422215.1 Cytophagales bacterium
TAAAATATTTTTCTTGCAACTCAGGTGTCCATCCTTCCGTGCCCTCGCAAAGTACCGTGGCAATGTATGTTTGTTGTGCGGGTGGAATTTTGGACAACATGCCTGCGATGTCCAAACCATATTGTGGATTGCGCAGGATAAGATCGGAAGATGAGCTGGCTGTCTTTACAATCGGGTCATCTTTTGCTGTGGACAATAAGGCCACTGATTTTTCAATTGCTCCAGGAGCACCAACATGCACGAGTACTTTGGCCAGCACGCGATCCAATTCATTTGAAGTAGATGGGTAACGAGGATTGAGGAAGGCGACTACTTTATCTTTTGCTGCTCCTTCGGGCTTGCCCATTCTGAAAATCAAAACTTCCAGCGTACGCACAATATCAATTTGTTGTGACGCGGAGAGTTTTTCAAAATCAACTTTCACCAAATTTTCAATCACCTTATTTTTCAATGTAGGTTTTCCGTTGCGCGCCAGGGCGATAGATGCCTGGATCAGGGCTACGGGATCAGTTTCTTTCAACGCACGCTCTTGCCACTCAGCAATGGGTTGATGTTCAACCGCCATGCGTGCTGCATATCGCACAAACCTGTCTTCATGTTTCAAGTTCGGCCAAGCTGCATCGACAGCACCTTTCTTAGGCTCGTGGTATTGCTCTAAAATCCTTCTCAATTTAGCGGCATCCGTTAACGTGGTTGGCTCAATTGACTGTTGCGCGGCAGTGGAATCTTCGATAGCCGATAGGCGATAAAGATCCGACTCCAACCTTCTTCCGCCTGTTAAGAAATATAAGGAACCATCCGGGCCGAATACGCCATCCGTCAATGGTAAGGGAGTGCCTGAAAGAAATTCTTCCGGCTCCGCGGAATAGGACGCACCTTCTGGTTTAAGATGTAGAGCATAGATAATCCCAAAACTCCAATCGAAAGCGAACAACGCATTTTTGTATTTGCCAGGAAATGATGAGGCTAATCCGCTGACCAAATTGGTGGGTGAGCCTTGACCAATATTAATTACAGGAGGCAAGTTGTCTGGATACGTTGCTGACCATTTTCCATTTCCTGTTCTCCATCCAAATTCGCTGCCACTGGTTACATGGCAAATACGAGTGGGGCGATACCAGGGCATTCCAAAATCCCATTCCATGTCGGAGTCATACGTAAATAAATCACCGGCATCGTTGAAGGCAATATCAAACTCGTTACGATAACCGGCACTGACCAATTCCCATTTTTCACCCAGAGAATCCAAGTGCGCAATCCATCCGCCCGGTGCTTCGCGCTTGTTGGCATGACCGCGCGGGTCTTTAATCCGTGGGAATAAATTATCCTCTTTCCAAATGGGAGGCAAGCGATAGGTATCGAACTTTGGAACATCCACGTGATTACCTGCCGCGATGTAAATGGACTTCTTATCAGGTGAGAGAATAATGCTGTGCGGTCCATGTTCTCCGGGCTCTCCGGCCAATGATTTGAGCAAGGTAATTTTATCAAACTGATCATCCCCATCCGTATCTTGAAGACGGTACATACCCGTATTCTTATCGAAGTTTTTGTCGCTGTTGTGGTTTACCATCACATACAAACTGTTGAAGGCATACAACAAACCTTGCGCGAAGCCCATCCCGATTTTGAGTGTGGTTGTGTCGGTACTTTTGTCGGCCTCGGAACCGATGATGAGTTTTTCAACTTTCGGTTTTG
>JANOQB010000566.1:0-3167 GCA_031422215.1 Cytophagales bacterium
TAGGTGATCAATAGCTTTTTCATGGTGATTATTTTTTTGTTGGGTTTTAAATTTCACTTTCAAAAGACAGGGTCAAAATCCGATGGTTGCCTCGCTTTTAAAATATTTTAATGTGGAAGCACTGTCTTATGACGCAGAAATGCAGGGTTGCGTTGCAGTGGAGGTGTATTATTTTGGGTCTATGACGGATAACCCGAACTTGCCGGAAGTCGAACCTTAGTAGAATTATTTGTGAGGTACCTTCAACCTCACCTTATCTTAGGAAAACTTTCAAAATAAGTTGTACAATTTTGCGGCATGGCGAGGCGCCACCGGGCTATCCGCTCCAAGTCCGACCACCCACAAAGCCCACGCGCTGCGGGCTTTCCACTTCTATCCCTTGCCGAGATAAGCCAACATCAGAAGTGTACAATTTATTTTGAAAGTTTTCCTTACTTCACAATCAGCTAAACAATAAGGTTGACAAGGAATAAGATCATTTCTCTACTAAGGTTAAAATCCCGCAAAGAAAACTTGCCTGCTTGCTTGGATAGTTGGAATCTTCAAGTAAAGACAGCCCAATCTTTGTCAGTTCTCCACTTTCAATTTGGATACCAATATTTTATAAACCTCCAAACACACCCACGCATCGGTGGCAGCATAACTGATTTGTTTTTCGTGAAGTACGTCTGCTTCCCAATTGGAAGTTTGTGCTCCTTTTGAGATACGGAATCCCAACAACAAGGCCGCTAATTTTTTTACGCTTTCCACTTGCAAGCCAGCCTCTTTGCTCATCTGGGCAAGTTCCACAAAGCCGCCCGGTGTATAGTGCTTTAGTTTTTGCAGGGCTTTTATATCATCGCGCAAAGCAATGCCTGCCTTGAGAATATTTTCATTTTCTAAAAAGTTTATTACGTGAGGCGTTATCCCGGTTTGCTTCAGGCGCACCAGAAAAACTTTATTGGGCAATGCCACCTGCATCAAGGCTACTTTATTGGAATGGCCGCGAACAAATACCGGTTTTGTTTCCGTATCAAACCCAACAATTTTATGTTCTTTGATTTCGTCTAAAGCATGGGCCAATTTTTTTTCTTCCGAAACGACAACGGTCTTTCCCTCAAACGCCCCCAACGGAAGCGCATTGATTTCCTCATTTGTAATCGTGAGATTATGGTTTTGTAACAGGCGCGTCATCCAACCTTCGGATTTTATAATTCATATATGCCTGCAAGATGGTCATTAACGGGCTGATGATGCAAAAGAAACAATAGGGTGCGTATGCCCAGGTGGAAATGCCAAGCACTTTTGCCTGTGTTGCCCCGCAGGTATTCCACGGCACCAACACCGAAGTGACGGTGCCCGCATCTTCTAATGTGCGGCTCAACAATTCTGGTTTGTAACCTTTTTTTCTATACGTGTCGGCAAACATCCTGCCAGGCACGGCAATCGCCATGTATTGGTCGCCTGCCGTAAGGTTAAAAAATATGCTGGTCACCACAGTGCTCGTTACCAACGATCCGGTAGAGTGAGCAAATTTTATGATCTCCTCCACAATGCGCATCAGCAGGCCACAGGATTCCATCACACCACCAAATATCATTGCTCCCAATATCAACCATATCGTGTTCAGCATTCCTGCCATTCCACCTGATGAAAGCAATTCGGATATCATCGCGTTTTCAGTTTGTATGTTGATTGACATGGCCAATGCTTTCATCACGGCAACGAAAGAAGACTTCACTGGGTCGTTTGTTATTCCTGAAATTTGTGCGATGATTTGCGGCTGAAAAATGATGGCAAACACACCACCCAAAATAGACCCTACCAACAACGCGGGAATGGCCGGTACTTTTTTTACGATCATGAACAAAACCAAAGCGGGCACAATAAACAACAGCGGGTTTAAATTGAAAGCCTGGTCGATGGCTGCCAATACTTGGTTTGTGTCGGTTGAACCGGAAGCATCAACGGTAAAGCCCCACACAAAAAAAATCAACAGCGTAATGATCAGCGTGGGCACTGTGGTGAGCATCATGTAGCGGATGTGCGTGAACAAATCCGAGCCTGCCATGGCGGGTGCCAGGTTGGTGGTGTCGGAGAGTGGCGACATCTTGTCGCCAAAGTATGCGCCTGAAATAATTGAGCCTGCTATCACGCCTTCATGTATGCCAAGTGTTTTGCCAATGCCCAGCAAGGCAATGCCCACAGTGGCCACGGTGGACCAAGAACTTCCCGTTGCCAACGATACAATGCAGCACACCACGCAGGCGGCAAACAAAAAAATAGTTGGGTTAAGTATTTTCAGTCCGTAGTAAATCATGGCAGGCACAATGCCGCTCAGCAGCCAGGTGCCTGAGAGCGATCCGATCACAAGCAGTATAAGCATGGCAGCCATGGCCGAACTGATACTTTTTACAATGCTGCTCTCAATTTTCTCCCACGAATTTCCCAGTCGCCACGATATGATACCCGCCACGGATGCCGCCATCAAAAGGGCGATCTGATTGGGGCCATCGGTGGCAGCCGTGCCAAAAATGAATACGTTGATGGTAAGCAATGCAATAAGCGCAGCGATGGGGATGAACGCCTGAACAAGACTTGGCCTTTTGATTTCTGTCATTTGAAAATTTTATGCCGCGATAAGGTAGCAATCAATTGTGAATTATCAATGTTCCGGTTCTGTGAAAGGCTTGGGGTGAAATTCCTTTTTGCCTACTCGACCGTTAAAAATAGCGTTGAACCGAGGCGACAAGCCCGCTCTAAATTTTTCTGGGAAATGTGCAATTTACGAATCTGCCAAAGTTCAATTAGTGGACTTATTTTAAATGCTTGATATGGAATAGTGGCATTTATTTTAAATTTCAAGTCATCGAAATAAAATCTGAAAAAAGTGGTTTACCCCATCACCCCCAAAATAGAAAAGGCAATTGTTTTTTCGCAAACCAAACAGGGTAGGGAAAACAAAATAGAGTTTGTGTTATTTTTTGGGCGGGCGTTTATGAACTTATTTGGGGAAAATAGGTGGCTATGCTGCCCTCTCTGCACAGAACCCATCTCAAAAATGCAAACAGCTTTTTCAGAAAGCACAATCCATTTGCCTGTGCCTTTATTAGGCTGGTCGGTCTGGCCAATTTTATTGTTGATAGATTTTTCAAAAACTGATTTCAAAAATTCAAACTGGGCCCGTT
>JANOQB010000567.1:0-2208 GCA_031422215.1 Cytophagales bacterium
GTGCTTTGGCTGTGAAACTTCATGGGTATTCCGCTGTCGGTGCCTATGAGCAAAACCACTCCGGCATTTTTCAGTTGGTTGATTTTCTTTTCAAGTGTGGGCTTGCGTATGGGGTTGAGGCCAAAGTAGCTGAGACGGCCCGGGTGTTTGATGGATCGTTTGATGTCGGCAATGATGGAATCGGGCAAGCCCAGGTGCCAGCTTGTGTTGTCGAGGGCTTCGGGATTGTCGCGCATGTATTCGTAGTTGAAGAGGCCCTCCACGGTGGGTGTCCAAAACAACGGGCCGAGGCTCATCTTGGCGGTGCGCTCTTTGATCATGGCGATGATGTCTTCCGGATATTCAGGTGCGGCAGCAAGGCCGGTGTGTTCAAAATTATCGATGCCGGCCTTTAGGCCCCTGCGTATTTCATCGGGGCGGTGCGAGTGGCCCACTACTTTCAATTTGTTTTTGTGGGCTTCGTCCACTACGGCCAGGTACTCGGCTTCGGTCATTTCATCCTGATCAATCAGCTTGATGCAGTTCACTCCTGCCTTTGCCAACTGTTTCACTTTTGCGCGTGCATCTTCTGCACCTTTCACGCCCCAGCGAAATTCTGATGTGCCGGGGTAGGGTTCATGTTGAATGAATGGTCCGCTCATGTACATGGTGGGCCCTGGTATTTCCCCTTTGTTTATGCGGTCGCGCACGGAGAGGCTTGGCTCGAGCGGTCCGCCCAAGTCGCGTGCGCTGGTTACACCCGCCATCAACAACTGATGTGCAGACGAAGGCATGATCACATCTTTCGCGAGTTTCAAATACATCTTGTCCCAATGCGTGTAGTCGCTGTGGCCGTTGATCATCAGGTGCACGTGCATATCCCACAGACCGGGCATCACGCTCATGCCTTCGGTAGAAATGATCTCGGCTTCTTTGGGAATTTCAATCTGACCAACCTGGCCTATTGCTTTAATGCGTTCGCCTTCTATGATAACGACAGAATTTTGCAGCGGCTTTCCACCAAAGCCATCTATCAATGTTCCGCCCACGAGGGCTTTTGTTTGTGCGAATGAATTGGCAGAAATAAAAATGAAGAGGTAGAAAAGTTTTTTCATTTGGGGTTGAAGTTTTTTGATAAAGAAAGGTAGGAAAAATGTTTGTAGTGCATCACCCGGGGTGTATTTCAAAAAAGACGTAACTAAAATTTCGACCCGATGGGGCTATGGCAATTCCTCTTCATCTCCTTACCGCTTGTTCAACGCACTCTTATCACCCGTCATCTCCCAATGCCCAAGCGAGGTGGGTATGGAACCAATGGCATTGAGCTGGTCGAAAAAGTCTTTGACATGGAACGGTTGCTGTTGCGATTCTTTCAATCTTGCAAACTCGGCCATGGCACCCTCCAACAAATATTTTCCGGTTATGTAGCTGGTACCATACCCCGGTTGTCGCAAGTAAAGATGTTGTTCGAATAACAAGAGTTCTTTTTCTGTTTTCATCCAGCCACGCGGTGTATAGTCCGAGTGGATTTTACCAGCTTCCTCCATCGTCATTTCATTGGCGTGGGCATACAAAGAGCCGAGGCCACGGGCAGCACGTTGAGCGATCATGATATAAACTATTTCTTTCACACGGGGATCATCGTTGTACAATCCGGCTTGCATAAACATTTCTTCCACCGCAGTGGCAGTGCCTTCGTTGCGCGAATCGAAAATGTTGTAGAGCAATGGACCTTTTCGGATTTCACTGGCATGCGGTTCTTTGTCCATTTGCGCAAGCTCAAACCAATGGTAAAAGTGAGAGTAAAGGGGTCGCGGGTCGTGGTGCAATGTGATGATGAAAAAATTCCGTTTATCCGAGGGCACAAAATTACCGAGGTGTGCGCGCAAGGCCGGTTCAAAATATTCTTTTACCGTAACGATCTCATCCTTTTCTAAAAAGTTCAACAGACTTTTTGCTGATCGCTCAGCAAGGGCAGCGAAAACTTCCGGTGTATCTGCAGCGTTCAGTTTAGGCAAATTCCGGTTTCGGTGTTCTTCCAGTTTTAAGGCTGTCCAGGCACGGGCAAGCTCACGTTTCAGAAGAAGTACTTCATCCGCCCACGTGAGCGGTACGAGGTGCACATTTTGCTGATACCACGTATAGTTTTCTTTTCCTATTCCAGAAGGGCCCGTTTTAGAAGTTGACTCCTTTTCCAACCAGGCTGCCAAATCATTGGTGGACGCAATC
>JANOQB010000568.1:0-4000 GCA_031422215.1 Cytophagales bacterium
GACAAACCTCAGGTTTGGATTGCCTATCGTGGCAATGTATATGACGTAACCGAGTCTAGACTATGGTTGAAGGGAAAGAAATACGAGCATAGTGAAGTACAAGTACTTACGGAAGAATTAAAGGACGCCCCTCACACGGAGAAAGTTTTTGAGAAATTTAAGATTATAGGGGTATTGAGGTAGAAGTAGATAGTAGTTAGTAGCTGATGTTACGCAAAACTTATAAAGTAGTGTCAGCCTGGAGTTATCGGGGGCGATTTAACTTAGAGTAATCAGTTTTCGAGAGCCTCAAACTGACAGGTTCCTTAGTTTTGCGTAACATCAACTAATAGATAGAATTTCTACTTGAACAAATGCTGAATTTGAAAAATAGGGTGTATGACAAATTGCACCGCGAACTCCCTTAGAGAATCTCTATTTTAAAACTTAAGTGCGTTGGCCCGACAAAAAGGCGGGGGTGCGATGGGATGTGGGAGGAAGCATCTTTTTGTCTTGACTTTTTTCCCCAATGGGATGCCTTTGGCGTGGGTACTTTTTTGTGCCTGCCTGTCGCGTAGCCGCTTCGGCAAAGGCAGGTCAAGACAAAAAAGTACCTAATCAACAATTGAAACCCAACACAAACACGCTAAACCAAAAAATCCAGGAACAACCAACAACGAACAACTTTAATTAAATTACACCTTCATTGAACTACTCTAAAAAGGAAACATGATCATTATTGCAGATAGTGGAGGCTCTAAAATCGATTGGCGCCTTCTTAAAAAAAACGGCACCATTGTTCAGGCAAACAGCCCCGGCTTTAATCCGTATTACCAGCCATTGCATCACCTCATCACTATTGTGGAGGAGCATTTGGTTCCCAAGGTGGACGAGGCAGTGGAAAAAATTTTCTATTACGGAACGGGCGTATCGTCAGAGAAAAACCAGATCGTAATACAAGATGCTTTCGCGAAATATTGGCCCAACGCCCGCATTGAGATAGGATGGGATTTGCTGGCAGCAGCGCGGGCCCTTTGCGGAACGGAGAAAGGCATCGCCTGCATACTGGGCACCGGCTCCAACTCGTGCTTGTATGATGGAGAAAAAATAATTGACAACGTGGCCAACCTCGGTTGGATATTGGCCGATGAAGGATCGGGCACTTACATTGGCAAGCAATTTATTTTTGATTACTTCCGAAAGGACATGCCCGAAAAATTGGCCGGGCAATTTCAGCAGCGGTTTCCCTTTAGCCGCGAAGAAGTGCTCGAGAAAGTTTATCAAGGCGAAAAACCGGGAGCTTTTTTGGCCAGTTTTTCAAAATTCATTTTCCAGCATTTGAAAGAACCCTATTGCTATCAGTTGATCTATAACAGCTTTGCGGATTTCTATCAAAACAATGTGATGAAGTATGAGAATTATCAGAACACCAAAGTACACTTTACTGGTTCGGTGGCATTTTATTTCAGCGATGTGCTTCGCCAAGTGGCCAACGACAAAGGCATAACCGTAAAAAATATTTTAGAAGGCCCCATTGCCGGCCTCACCTTGTATCATCAAAAAGATTTATAATCAGCGTGAGCACTACCGAATCATCTTCACATTACGATCATCTGGAAAAGATGAGTGTGCACGACTTGCTCGCCAACATCAACAGGGAAGACAAAACTGTTCCAGATGCTATAGGAAAAATAATCCCTACGATAGAAATTCTTATAAATGCCATCGTGGAAAAAATGAAATCGGGGGGCAGGCTCTTTTACATGGGTGCGGGCACCAGTGGCCGGTTGGGGATTTTGGATGCCTCCGAAATTCCACCCACGTATGGTATGCCACAAGGAAAAGTAATTGGTATCATTGCCGGTGGCGACAAAGCAATACGCGTGGCCGTTGAAAATGCGGAAGATGATCCCGCCCAGGCGTGGAAGGATTTATCGACCCATCAGATTTCTTCCAACGATGTGTTGATAGGCATTGCTGCTTCTGGAAGAACACCGTACGTGATTGGTGGAGTAAAAGAAGCGAGAAAGCATGGCATCGTTACCGGATGCATCACCTGTAACGAAGGCAGCGAGCTGGCAAAAAATGTAGATCAGCCGATTGTAGTAATAGTCGGCCCTGAGTTTGTTTCGGGCAGCACACGCATGTAGTCGGGCACCGCCCAAAAATTGGTGTTGAACATGATCTCCACCACTGTGATGATCAAATTGGGCCGGGTGCGGGGCAACAAAATGGTGGACATGCAACTCACCAATTATAAATTAGTTGACCGCGGGGTGAAAATGATCATGGACGAATTGAAGATAAGCCAGTCCGAAGCGGAGCAACTTTTAAAAACGCATGGTAATGTGAGAAAGGCTGTCGATAGCTTTAATAGTAGGCAGTAGGCAGGGCACAGTAGGCGGTACTGCCTACTGGTTACTGCCTTACTGCCTACTGTTCCTCTCTACTGCTCCTCCCTACTGATTTCAAAAGCATGCACCAGATCGAGCCCTTTTCCGGTTGGCTAAAATATTACGACTCCTCGCAGGATACGCAGTCTCCTTTTTTTGGTAAAGAATACAACTACGATGTCTATTCCGAAACCATCTATGGATATTACATCGATCCGGCCTGGGATTCCTTTGGCTCGGAAACCCTTTATCTGAAAATACTCTATACCGATTACACCGAGCGGTTTGCAGTGCTTGAATTTATTGGTGAATGGAACGACACGCTTTACAACGACATCATGACGCTAAAGCGCGATCTGCTTGAGCTGCTGGTGCATGAGGGCATCCACAAATTTATTTTGATAGGTGAAAACATTTTCAACTTCCACGGATCAGACGATTTGTATTATGAAGAATGGTTTGACGATGTGGAAGATGGCTGGATTGCAGCCGTAAACTTCCCCGAGTTTATCCAACAGGAAGTAAAAAAATACAGGATAGACCAATACATAAATATGGGCGGCACTTTACAAATTGACCAGTGGCGCACCCTTCATCCGCTCAGGTTTTTTGAATTGGTGGATAAGCTCATCCAACGAAGGTTGACTTAAAGAAACGAAAGTTGTGCATTGCCCACGGGCGCATCGGCAGGAACCAAATACTGTTTTTTTGATTTCATCTCTTGGCAAAGAACGCGAGTGCGTTTTAGTTTGCCCTTTTTAAACCATCGCCCATGCAAATCGAACACGCTGCCTTCAGGAAGATCGGACAGCAAAGTAACTTTTGCCGCACGAGGGTCAAGGCCGCGAAGGAGTTTGGTCAGCACTGAATCGGAGTACGTGGATGCCTTTGGGTTGATCATGTGTTCCTTGAGGCCGCTTAGCACCGGCTCGGGAAAGATTTGTTCGTGCAGCAATGGGTTAAGCAGGAACTGAAAAGATTTTTTCCATTCTTCACCATGCGCCTCGGCCTTGAAACCATGCACTTGGTGAACGTGAAGGTGTGCAACCTCATGCACATACGTGATCAGGAACTCGCAGCAAGATAAATCGTGATTGATAGTGATGCGCGGCACGCTGCCATGGCGGCAGGTAAAATCACCAGCCTTCGATATCCTTCGTTTCCTCAGCCGGAAATCAAAAGGCTTTTGCTGCCACAACTGCATACAGTAATCGTATGAGGCTGTCGGCAAATGTTTGCGAAGTATTTCTTGGATTTTGGATTGCAACACGGGCGCAAAATAAAAAAGGCTTTAGAAACCTAAAGCCTTTTTGGCATCAATCATTTTACTGACCGATTACTTCACTGCCGTAGCAGCAGAATCAATGGCAGTTACAACAGAGTCAACTTGTGGCACAACAAGGGCAGCAAGTGAATCTACTTTTGCCAATGAGTCAGCTAATTTCTTAGCCTCGTCAATTTTTTTTCCACCGCAAGCAACCATTGCTACAGCAAAGCCACACACGATAAGAGATGCGATAATTTTTTTCATAGTTAACAGGTTATTTGAATTTGGGCGCTAAGATATAAGCCTGCCTTGAATTTGACCCAAAAAAATTAGATTATTATTAGATATTTATTCAAAAAAA
>JANOQB010000569.1:0-19363 GCA_031422215.1 Cytophagales bacterium
GCCCACTCCTCCATCAGCTTTTTAGGAACGTACTTGGTGCCCGATGCTTCTTCGTGGCCACGCATGCGAAAGGTGATGCACTCTAACAATATTGGCCTCGGCTTTTTGCGCATGCTTTCCGCCAGCGATTTTACGGTATCATAAACTTCAAGGATATTGTTTCCATCCACCTGAACGCCTTCCATTCCATAGCCAATGGCTTTGTCTATAAACTGTTTGCATTTAAACTGCTCGCTGCTGGGTGTTGACAATCCATAGCCGTTGTTTTCAATCACAAAGATCACGGGCAGATCCCAAACAGCAGCCACGTTTACCGCCTCATGAAAATCGCCCTGGCTGGTGCCACCATCGCCATTAAAAACCACAGTCACTTTTTTTTCGCCTTTTAGCTTGCACGCCAACGCAATACCATCGGCCACCCCATTTTGCGGGCCCAGGTGGGAGATCATGCCTACGATGCGATGCTTGTTGGTGCCAAAGTGAAACGAGCGGTCGCGGCCTTTGGTGTAACCCGATGTGGTGCCCTGCCATTGGGCAAACAATTTTGCGAAGGGAAGTTCGCGGCCTGTGAACACGCCCAGGTTGCGGTGCATGGGCAGGATGTACTCATCTTTTTCAAGGGCTTGTGTGATGCCCACCGAAATAGCTTCCTGGCCAATGCCACTAAACCATTTGGTGATTTTACTTTGCCTTAGCAAAATCAGCATTTTTTCTTCTATCAAGCGCGGGCGGAGCAGTGCCTCATACAATCCACGAAGTGTTTCGTTGGAATATTTCTTGCGATCAAATTTCATAGTGCTATAATAGGATGGGCAAGTTAGAATTTTCTGATGAAGTAGCGTTGGGTGAGTTGACAAAATTGAATTGGGGCAATGTAGCTGGGATTTTTAAACTCTAAGGGCGCGAAGGAAATGCACGCAAAGTTTCGCAAAGTACCGAACTCTGACGCTTCGGTCAGGCCATGCCTCAAAAATTCAGCAAGTACCGTGTGATTTTAGTTCGCTAATTTTAACCCCATGATTACATACTCCTCCTTTATTCTCGACAACGGACTTCAAGTGTTTGTGCACGAAGACCACTCCGTTCAAATTGCCGTGATGAACATTCTTTATGATGTGGGCTCGCGCGATGAGCAACCTGACAAAACCGGCTTCGCTCACCTTTTTGAACATTTGATGTTTGGCGGCTCGGTAAACATTCCCAATTACGATGAGCCTCTGCAATTGGTAGGTGGCGAAAACAATGCGTTCACCAACACCGATATCACCAACTATTATTTAACCGTGCCCGCGGCAAATATTGAAACCGGATTCTGGCTTGAAAGCGACCGCATGCTGAGTTTGTCGTTCGATCCGCATGTGCTGGACGTGCAACGAAAAGTGGTAATAGAAGAATTTAAGCAACGCTATTTAAACCAACCTTACGGTGATGTGTGGCTGAAACTAAGGCCGCTCGTTTATACCACCCATCCTTATCAATGGGCAACCATTGGCAAGGAGATAAGCCATATTGAAAATGCCACGCTGCATGATGTGAAGGATTTCTTTTTCACGCATTACGTCCCATCAAATGCTATCTTGGTGGTAGCGGGCCATATTACGCTCGACCAGGTGAAGCGGCTTTCAGAAAAATGGTTTGGCCCCATACCTGCCGGAAAAAAACCAGCAAGGAAAATCCAACCTGAACCTATGCAGGTGGCCAAGCGGAAACTGCAAGTAAAAGCAAACGTGCCAGCCAACGCACTGTACAAAGTTTATCACATGCCGGGCAGGTTTGATGCAGATTTTTACACCTACGATTTGCTGAGTGATATTTTGAGCCGGGGCAATTCCAGCAGGCTTTACAACACGCTGGTGAAAGAAAAAGAAATATTCACCTCCATTTCTTCTTTTACCATGGGCACCATCGATCCGGGGTTGATCATTGTGAACGGAAGAGTGAAAGATGGTATTTTGCTGGCCGATGCCGAAGGAGAAGTGGACAAGATACTTTTGGGCGTAGTAAGCGATGGTGTAACCGAACAGGAATTGCAAAAAGCAAAAAACCAGGCACTTTCCACTGTTGAGTTTGGAGAGGTGGAAGTGATAAACCGTGCTATGAACCTTGCCTTTGCAGCCCTTTCGGGCGATGCCGGGTTGGTAAATAAGGAAGAAGAGAAAATACAAGCGGTGACCCTGAGCGGTATTCATGACAGGGCTAAGGAAATTTTCAAAGAAGAAAATTCAAGTGTGATGTTTTATGAAGCGGAAGTTAAGCAGTGATTTATTTTAAAAGTTTCTTGATGCTGGATTCTTGACACGGAAGTGTGATGGTGAAATCGGATCCTTCACCTACTTTGGATTGCACCGAAATTGTACCTCCCAATTTATTTACCGTTTCTTTTACAATGTACAAACCAAGCCCAGAGCCTTCGGAGGTGTCGGATGCGCGATAGAACATATCGAATATCTTGGGAAGATGTTCCTCTGAAATGCCTATGCCATTGTCGCGCACGGTCAAAGACCAGTTTGTGTTTGACTGGACCGTCTCAATTATTATTTCCCTCTTGGGCTTCAGTGCGTCTGAATAGTTTATGGCGTTGGCAAAAAGATTACTAAGAATGATCCTAAACCGGTGCGGATCGCTGGAAATGGAAAGATCAGAAGCCACACGGTTTTGCACATCTATTTTTCCTATGTTAAAAGAATACACAAGGGGATCAATGATTTCTTTTATCAGATCGTGAAGCTGTATTTCTTTCAAATCAATTTGTAGCCTGGAGTTGCGCGAATAATCGGTTAGTTTCCTGATGAATCCTTCCATGACACCCACACGCGATTTCATCCTGTCAAAGCAATCTTTGATCTCATCGGGGCTGGATGCTTTTTCGGCAAGGAATATGAGGCCCTGCATGGAACTCAACGGTGCCCGCATATCGTGCGAAGCACTATAAACAAACCTGTCCAACTCTTCGTTGGTTTTGGCAAGTTGTGCATTTCGCAAAGTAAGTTGCTCCTCAGTTTTTTTCCTTTCGTCAATGTTAATGAGCATACCGATCACTGTCAGCCCATCAGGCTTCGGCACTCCACTGTCCTGAAACCACTTATACGTTCCGCTTTTGCTGCGTATGCGCAGGTCGCACCGAAATGGCTTCCCTTCTTTTAACTGTGCTTCTATATAGTGAGATGCTGCAGTAAGATCGTCCGGGTGTACCCATGAAAAATAGGATTGAGCAGTCAGGTCTTTTAGCTCATGGCCTTCATACCCCAGCAGGCTTTTCCAGCGTGGGCTTACCTGCATGGTGCCATTGACCACATCCAGTTCGTAATCCCCCGCATGGATACTTTCCAGCACCAGACTAAGGCGATCTGTATTTATTTGGTTATCCATTGTTGGTAAATCATTGATGAAGTCATTCGTGGATGTTCCACACATCGCACTTGTACCAGATTCAATTTTAAAGATAGGCATTCAAGGGGCAATCCAATTTCCTTATTTCTTCAAACGGAACGCTATCCTCGGATTTCGTATCATAAGTTGCCAGATGTCCCCTTTTTCAAAGCCGCGCAACATCAAGCCTGGAATCAGCCTCTTGCTTATTGTTTCATAAGGTTCCTTGTTGCCGTTTCCAAACAATTCCAGTTGGGCATAACTACCGTTCTTAACCACACGCCATCCATCGTCATGAGAAATGAGCAACCTGGAAAGTAGCCCGGTTTTCTTAAAGAACAAGATACTCTCTATGTAGTCGTTCACGTTTTTTTCGCTGATGCCATCCAAGCTTATCCACACACCTTTTTCGGCCAATTCTTTTCGCTCTTTGTCCGTTCCGTTTTGCGCATGTACCCAAATAAGTTTGTGTGGATTGAGCCTCGCTTGCAATGCTATTTCCAACTCGTGCTTGGCTGCCGCACCATCACCTGTATGCACCGCTATGGACATGCCCGTATTGTGGCTTACTAAGATGGCAGCACGCAGTAATTTTGCCTCCACCGTGTCGAGACGGCCCTCACCCACGCCCAATTTAATAAAGCCAGGTTTTATACCGGTATTATCTATGCCCTCTAAAAATTCGTTCTCCCAATGTGCGGCAATTTGTTTTTCATTCCAGCTAAAGGCTTCCGCAGGTAAATATTTCTTTTCCACTGCGGCATACCATCCGGTGTTTGTAACTATGTGCATGCCCGTTTTCTCGGATAATGCTTTGAGCAAAAGAACATCCCGGCCAATATAGCGCGGGGTGCATTCGAACAGGGTATTTATTCCGAGTGTTTTTAATGCGCTCAAGGAAGGATGTATCGAACTGATAGCAATCGCATTTTCATCCGCAGGGCTTTCTTTAATCTCTTTTGCACCAACGAAGTTTGTCACCACGTGCTCGTGGGTCAACCCACCTTTTATTTTCCCCGTGTTCTTCCTTCCCTGCACGGTTTGTATAACGGAATGACAAGAACCAAAACCAAGCAGAATGACCAAACCGAAACACCTGGCCTTGAGACAAGAAAGAGAGGAGAATTTCATATCCTTGGTTTCTTGGGTTAGTGTCAACTCAAGTTAATAATTGATGTTACGCACTTCGTGCCCCGATTAAACAAGGGCTCTCGCAAGCGGAGTTTCCTTTGTGACTTAGTGTCTTCGTGGCAAAGCTAAAGGGCCTAAAAATTGAACCATAAAGACTCAAAGACCTGCCTACCGGCCAGCACGAAGTTTCACTAAGAAATACATTGAACTTCAATCCATGCATAACATCAGTTAATAAATACCCTGATGGATTCAATTGGCAGTTGACACAAACACTCCTCGTAATCAGAATACATAGCGCAGGCCCATACCACCCTGAAACCTGTGGTAGCCAGGATCCAAAGACACATCCGAAAACCATTCTATTTCAATAAAGGCAGAAATGGGAATCGAGAAATAGGAATATTCAAACCCCACGATTGCCACAGGGCCGTTGGTGTTGCGGTTCAAGACTATCCTGTCCGATTTAGCTCCGTTGCCACCAGGCGAAAGATCGTTGAACAAATAATCGTACCGGATGTTGGTCCTCCTCCACTGCCAACCTGCACCCACATAAATCTGTAGCCCCTTCGAAATTTTTTCCGTATCCCATTGGTACAGGAACTTTCCTTCCAAAAATATATCGGAGGTTACCTTATTGGAAAGGTGCCGGATGCTTTCATTGGCCGTGAGAGTGTCCGGAAGGTAATCCATGAATGAATTGCGATAATAATCGTTGTATAAACCGTTGGCAGCTTTTCCTGCATCAACAGACAACGCAAAATTTTTGATAGCGTAAAATTTATAAGTGAGGGCCGTTGGGTCACCGAGTTTAATACCTATGCCATGATAGGGATAGAGCCTCTCATCAAAAATAGGATGGATGATGGATGCTCCATTGGTCTTGGACTTTGGGAGGCGAACAAAGCGTGCCTTCGTGTAGTTTTTATCTTGAGCTACACTTACCTGTGCATCGATCAGAGAAAGAATAGTTGCAACCAGTACTGCTATAAGGAAGCGCATAACTACAAATATATGGCTTTTGGAAGACAGGTTTAATTATTGCGCCAACGAGATGTTATACAAATTGCACCTCAAAACCTGATTAGGTTATCAAAATAAGGCAGGGTTGAATAATCCTACTTTGTCATGTTCCAAATCTCCGTATAAATATTATCGACAAGAGACAAGCCCTGAAAGGGCGGAATCAAAGTAACGCAGGGTGTAGCCCTGCGTTTTGAAAAGTGAAGAGCGGTATCAAGCCCTGAAAGGGCGGAATCTGTCAGGGCAGATCACACCCTTTCAGGGCTTATGATGCGAATAGCATTCACCAAAACGCAGGGCTTCACCCTGCGTTTATTATCACCGCCCTTTCAGGGCTTTCAACTTCAGGTGTAGGGGAGGGGTAGCTTAATGGTAGCTCTATTCATTGTGTCCAGAACATGACAAGTAGGAATAAGATGTGTTGCCCGACCTTAGTACAAAACAAATTGTAATATGACACTCAACCTCATTACCTTATTCTGATTGCCTAAAATAATAAGGTTTTACTTTTCTCTGTGATTTCTCTTCCACTAAGGTTGGTTATGCGATGAAGACGTTCCTTTTTTTGCTGTGGTTTTAAATTGCGTTGGTGCTATTTGTCAAGCACCCCGCTAAGGTTTTTTAATAAACCGGTATGTTTTTTTTGTTTAAAAAATAGATGAACTTGCCCATTGACTAAATCAAACTGACTCCGTGAAAAAAATTTTTACGATAACCTTTCTTCTTTTCTTGGGCTTGGCCACAAAGGGCTATAGTCAAACTGTTTATTCTTCTGCCAAAGGCGAAAAATATCATACTGCCGATTGCAATCTTTCTGGCGATGCCTCGGGCATGAAGTTGGATGCCGCCAAAAAAGCAGGGAAAAAACCCTGTGGAGTGTGCAAGCCCGATGACCATACCAAAGACAAAGTAGCGCAATGCAGCGGCAAAACAAGCGATGGCACCCGGTGCAAACGCATGACGGCCAGCCAGGGCGGCAAGTGCTATCAGCATGTTGCCAAGTGACGTGCTGAGAAAAATATCAAACCCCTGAAGTCCATAGCGTGCATGCCGGAAGCAAAGAGTTAACAGAAGCCGTCAGATACCTGAAGGCGCAGCGCGTTCAGCCGGAGATCGGGGTTGTGCTTGGCACAGGTCTTGGCGATGAATTTGTGAGCAGGATGAGGCACCGTGTTTTTATTCCTTACAATTCCATTCCATTTTTTCCAGTATCAACTGTGAGTGGCCACAAAGGTCAATTCGTATTTGGTGAAGTGGCCGGTAAAAAAATCTTGGTCATGCAGGGCCGCATACACTTTTACGAAGGATACACGATGCAACAGGTAACGTTTCCCATCCGGGCAATGAAAAATTTAGGTGTGGAAACCCTGTTGATTTCCAATGCAGCCGGAAATCTCAACCCATCGTGGAAGTATGGCGAACTGATGTTGATTGAAGATCACATCAACCTTATGCCCGATAGCCCACTGAGAGGATTGAGCCAGCTGGAAAAAGGAAATTTTTTTTTGGACCAGAGCGAACCTTACTCGGCATTGTTAAACAAAAGTTTCAGATCGGTTGCCCGGAAAAATAAAATCCTCTTGCGCGAAGGAGTATATATTTCCAATACAGGGCCGGCCTTAGAAACGAAAGCTGAATACAAATACCTAAGAATGCTCGGTGGCGATGCCATCGGGATGTCCACCGTGCCCGAAGTATTGATGGCCAATTATCTGGGCATGCAGTGTGCGGCTGTTTCGGTTTTGACAAACGATGCCAGGGATGCGGGAGTGAAACCTGTGCAACTTACAGACATCCTTGGAGTAGCTTCCAAATCGGCAGCGCAGTTGGCGGAATTGTTTATAGGGTTGATGAAAATAATATAAGTATGGAATATCGAAAAGTACATCCCCATGGTCCCGTGTTTTCGCGCATTGTAGCGGGCGCCTGGCGGTGGAACATAGTGCCGCAAAAAACAGTAGAGCAATTGGTAAACACTGCGTTGGACGAAGGCATCACCACGTTTGACCATGCCGATATTTATGGAGACCACGGCAACGAAGAAATTTTCGGAAACGTGATCCACAACAATCCTTCGTTGCGCGAAAAAATGCAGTTGGTTTCAAAGTGCGGGATAAAATTCAGTTCCGCCAAAAGGCCGGCCACGTGGGTGAAGCATTACGATACATCGAAGAAACACATCATCTGGTCAGCCGAAAATTCTTTGAAGATGCTGGGCACCGACCGGTTGGATGCATTGCTCATCCATCGTCCCGACCCGCTCCTTGATCCCACGGAAGTGGCCGCAGCTTTCTCCCAACTAAAGGAGCAGGGAAAGGTGTTGCATTTTGGGGTGTCCAATTTCACGCCTTCTCAATTCAGCATGTTGCAGCATTATCTCAGCTTCCCGTTGGTCACCAATCAAATTGAAATTTCGCTTTCGCGGATCGAGCCGCTCTTCAATGGCGATCTGGATGTGTTGATGGAGCACGAGGCATCGGCCATGGCGTGGTCGCCTTTGGGTGGAGGAAAATTAGCGGCCGCAGATCGTGAGGTTTTTGGCAAAGCATCAAAATATAATTGCACCGATAGTCAGCTTTCGTTGGCATGGTTGCTGAAACATCCGTCCCACATATTTCCGGTGATCGGCACTACTAAACCAGAGCGCATTACCGAGGCAGCAAAATCCATTGACATTGATCTCGATCGGCAAGATTGGTTTGAGATGTTGCAGTGGGTGACGGGGAAAGAGGTGGCTTGAACACCTTTCGTTCTAAATTATTCTTATTCCCCTCAATAATTTTTTGCGGCATGGCGAGGCGCCACCAGGCTATCCGTTCCAAGTCCGGCCTGCGCTCAAGTCCAACGCACTTCGGGCTTTGCACTTCTATCCTTTGCCGGGTTTCACAGAAATACTCATAGTACCATTTTTTTATTTTTTTTTTGTTGCGTTACAACAATCCTACCCTCATTTTTGTATTCTCTTTGAACGAATTCCCAATAATGTCCAACACTGCATCTGCCAAGAAAATCACCGACCTGTCGGGTCACGACTATATCGAAATCATTGGTGCCCGCGAGCACAACCTTAAAAACATAAGCCTCTCATTTCCGCGCAACAAATTGGTGGTGCTCACCGGCATCAGCGGAAGCGGAAAATCGTCCTTGGCCTTCGATACTATTTATGCCGAAGGTCAGCGCAGGTATATGGAAAGTTTTTCGGCCTACGCCAGGAGTTTTATTGGAAACTTGGAGCGGCCCGATGTGGACAAGATCAACGGACTGAGCCCGGTGATTTCCATCGAACAAAAAACCACTTCGCGAAACCCCCGCTCTACAGTTGGAACGGTGACTGAGATTTACGATTTCATGCGCTTGTTGTTTGCGCGCGCTGGCGAAGCCTTTTCATACCTCACGGGCGAAAAAATGGTGCGCCAATCCGATGATCAAATTCTGGATTTTATCATCACGAATTATCAAGGAAGAAAACTGAGTGTGCTGGCCCCTGTGGTGAAAGGTAGAAAAGGACACTACCGCGAATTGTTTGTGCAAATACGCAAGCAGGGTTACACCAAGGTGCGCGTGGACGGTGAAGTGCAGGACATCACAGCCAAAATGCAGTTGGACCGGTTTAAGATACACGACATTGAAATGGTGATCGACCGCATAGTGCCCGATGACAAGGACCGCCATCGCATAGGCCAATCGATAAACACGGCCATGAAGGAGGGCAAAGGCGTGATCATGGTCATGGAAGAAGGAGGGAAAGTTCATCACTTCTCGCGGTTTCTTATGGATCCCAAAACAGGATTGGCGTACGATGAACCTGCACCAAATATATTTTCGTTCAACTCGCCATATGGTGCATGCCCCACTTGCACAGGGCTCGGTGCCATAGAGGAAATCACCGAGGATTCCATCATGCCCGATAAAAAACTGAGCGTGAGCCGTGGCGGCATTTTGCCATTGGGCGAATACCGCGACATCTGGATTTTTAAAAAGGTAGAGGCGATTTTAAAAAAATATAAACTAACGCTCACCACACCCATCAAAGATATTCCGAAGGAAGCGTTGAAAGTTTTATTGTATGGCGATGATGAGCCCGTAGCGGTGGCATCGGTGAAATATCCGGGCACGGAGTGGAACACAAAGTTTGAAGGCATCATCAATTTTTTGCAAAAACAAAAAGACGAAGGCTCGGAAGCCATACGCAAATGGGTGGACGATTTCACGGTCACCAAAGTGTGCCCCGATTGCCATGGAGCAAGGCTGAAAAAGGAATCGCTGCATTTTAAAATTGACAATACAAACATTGCTCAATTGGCTATGCTCAACATCAACGACCTGAAAAAATGGTTTGATGGTGTAGAGAGTAGGCTCAATGAAAAACAAACAATAATAGCCAAAGAGGTGCTTAAAGAAATACGCAAGCGCATTGGCTTTCTGTTGGATGTTGGATTGGATTATCTGCACCTGAACCGACCCTTGCGCACGTTGAGCGGAGGAGAAGCACAGCGCATTCGCTTGGCCACACAAATAGGTACGCAGTTGGTAGGCGTTCTTTATATTTTGGATGAGCCGAGCATTGGCTTGCATGCCCGCGACAATGTGAAACTTATAAAAGCACTAAAAGATTTGCGCGATCTGGGCAACTCGGTGATTGTGGTAGAGCACGATAAAGAGATGATGCTCGAGTCGGATTACATCATAGATATTGGCCCTGGTGCAGGCAGGCATGGCGGCACCGTAGTGGCAGCAGGCACCCCCGAGGAATTTTTAAAAATCAACAGCACCACTTCAAATTATTTGACGGGCAAGCTTCGCATACCTTATTTGAAGGAACGCAGAGCAGGCAGTGGCGAAACACTTTCGCTTATGGGCGCTACCGGCAACAACCTTAAAAATGTTGACATCGAAATTTCGCTTGGCACCTTTACCTGCGTCACGGGCGTGTCGGGCAGCGGCAAGTCCACACTTATACACGAAACGCTCTTCCCGATTTTGAACCAACATTTTTTTAATTCGCGCACCGAACCACTTCCCTACAAAAAAATAGAAGGGCTCAAGCTGATCGATAAAGTAATTGAAGTAGATCAATCACCCATTGGCCGCACACCCCGGTCGAACCCAGCCACCTACACAGGCGTGTTCACCGACATACGCGATTTGTTTTCGCAGATGCCCGAAGCAAAAATACGCGGCTATAAAACAGGCCGGTTTTCTTTTAATGTAAAAGGAGGCCGGTGCGAAACGTGCGAAGGCGCGGGGCTGCGTTTGATTGAAATGGAATTTTTGCCCGATGTGCATGTGCCCTGCGAAACCTGCAAAGGCAAACGCTACAATCGCGAAACATTGGAGGTGCGCTTCAAAGGAAAATCAATCTCCGATGTGCTGGACATGACGGTGGAGGAGGCCGTAACATTTTTTGAAAAGCAGCATCGGATACTTAGAAAAATACAAACGCTGAGTGAAGTAGGATTGGGTTACATATCGTTGGGGCAACACGCCACAACCTTGTCGGGAGGGGAGGCGCAGCGTGTGAAGTTGGCCACCGAACTTTCCAAGCGTGACACGGGCAAGACACTTTATATTTTGGATGAGCCCACTACGGGTTTACATTTTCAGGACATCAGCCATCTGCTGGATGTGTTGCAAAAATTGGTGGACAAAGGAAACACCGTGTTGGTGATAGAGCACAACATGGACGTGATCAAATCGGCTGACTACATTTTCGATCTGGGGCCCGAAGGTGGCAATGCAGGTGGGCGCATGGTGGCAAAGGGCACACCCGAAACGGTATCGAAAAACCCAGCCAGTTTTACTGGAAAGTTTTTGAAAGCGGAGTTGGTTTAGACAATCGCATACAGCCTGTTCCGCCTATGTAACAATCCAAAAATCGGTGTAGCGATTTGTTACCTTTGCCTCCATAATGCTCAGCAACAAACAACGTCTGTACTGGACTTTGCAAACCGGAGGATGGACATTCTACGGGGTAGTGCAGATTGCGGCCAGTGTGCTCGCCTCGGCCAGCGGATCCATCAGCAAGCAACGGATAATTTTTCTTGGTTTGGAGGCGTTGATTTGCCTTGTCATATCGCATGGTTTTCGTCATTTTATTAACCGGTGGGGATGGCTGCATCTGGGAATGCCGCGATTGATACCCCGTGTGTTGCTCAGTGCCATGGTGTCGGGCCTGTTTATGTATTTCGTGCGGATACCCGCATCCATTCCTCTTGGGCTTTTCAATGAGGATGTGGTGATGGAGCCGATCAACATAGCGGGCCAGTCATTTTATTATGCCATCATATTTTTTCTGTGGGTGGTATTTTATTTTATCTACAATTATTTTCAACGCTACAATACTTCGCTCAAGTTGCAGGCATCGGTAAAGGAAATAGAATTGAACAATTTAAAATCGCAGTTGAACCCTCATTTTATTTTCAACGCCCTCAACAGCATTCGTGCCCTGGTGGATGAGAACCCGGAAAAATCCAAACTGGCCATCAACCAGCTTTCAAACATACTGCGCAACTCATTAGTGGCCGATAAGCGGGGGCTTGTGAAATTTGGTGATGAGATGAAAATTGTGCGCGACTACTTAGGCCTGGAAACCATCCGCTTTGAAGAGCGCCTCCATACCGAATTTGATATTGACCCGGTCTCAAAAAGTTTTTTAGTGCCCCCCTTGATGGTGCAAACATTGGTTGAAAATGGAGTAAAGCATGGCATTTCCAAGCTCACCCAAGGGGGTTCCATTGTAGTGAAGGCCAGCGTGGTGGGCGATACGCTCATCATCAGCATTCGCAACAGCGGCCACTATCAGTTGAATGGGCACGGTCATAAAAAAAGAGGAGGCCTTGGGCTCAACAACACTACCCAACGCTTAAAATTGCTGTATGGCAATGATGCCCATTTTACGATTAGCAACGAAAGCGATAATATTGTACTCACAGAATTGACCATACCCCATTTAAGAAACCCATGAGAGCATTAATAGTAGATGACGAGCGTCTTGCACGAAAAGAACTGATCAAGCTTTTGGAAGAGCACCCCAGCATTGAAATTGTTGGCGAAGCCATGAATGCCGATGAAGCTGAACAGATGATCATTGACCTGAATCCAGACTTGCTGTTCCTGGATATTCAAATGCCAGGCCGCACAGGGTTTCAGTTATTGGAATCGTTGGACTCTGTTCCTCTGGTGGTGTTCACTACGGCCTACGATGAGTTTGCCATCAAGGCATTTGATGTAAACGCATTGGACTATCTGCTCAAACCAATCCAAACCGACCGCTTGAGCGAGGCCGTGCATAAAATCATGGAGAAGGAGCGCGCCAAAGCAGGCCGCGGTGCCGGAAAAAAATTGGGGCAGGAAGACCAGGTGTTTGTAAAAGACGGGGAGCGTTGCTGGTTTGTGAACCTCGCCAACATCCGCTATTTTGAATCGGACGGCAATTACATCAAAGTATTTTTTGACAACAACAGGCCCATGATCCACAAATCATTGAACGCATTGGACGACCGCCTGGATGAGCGTGCATTTTTTCGCGCCAGCCGCAAGCACATCATCAATTTAAGTTGGGTGGAAGGAATAGAGCCGTGGTTCAACGGGGGCCTGATGGTGAAATTAAAAGGTGGCGATAAAGTAGAAGTGAGCCGCAGGCAGGCAGCGAAGTTTAAGGATATGATGTCGTTGTAGTACCACCGGCTCCTTACCTATCACCAAATATTGCCCATCAATTGCCGAAATGGAATCATCAAAATTTTAGGGAAGGGAATGCTGATTTTTGGAAAAAACTCCTCGCACTGATTTTTTTGCGCCTACCTCGTTTTGATTGAGTATCGTCCGAGGAGGATACCCACTTGACAAAAAAAACTCACCTCAATCCTCTTGCTGATTTTTCCTTCTTTAAATTTTCGTTCACCACTTGCAACTTGTGGCCATAGTGCAGGCTGGCGTTCACTTCGTAGCCAAAGAGCAACACCAGCGTGAGCAATTGTATCCATATCATCAGGGCTATGAGCACCCCAATAGATCCATAAACTTTATTGTACGTGCCAAAGTTGGCCACATAAAAAGCAAACCCATAGGAGATGCCAAGGCCAGCCAGTGTGGCCAGTAAAGACCCCACCGAAAAAAAATCCCAATTGTAGTGTACAGAGGGCCCAAAATAATAAATGCTGGAGATCACAATGAAAAAGAGAATGAAGATGACCAGAAACCTTAGCACGAGCAAAAAATAAATGGTGTAGGAATCTAGGTTGATATCGAGCCTGTGGGCATTTACGGTAACATAGTCGATGGCGATTTGGCCAACGATCAACAACGTGACTGCCACAAATAGCGACAAGGCGAGGATAATAGTGAGGCCAAGGGCGGTGAGGCGCATGCGTAGCATGCCACGTTTTTCTACGGTGCGGTAACACGAATTAAAGGACCGCATCAATGCGAGCATTCCGTTGGTTGCCAAATAAACAGCAAACAAAAAACCGAACGTGAGCAAACCACCACGCTGGTTTTTGATAATATCGCCTATGGTGCCGGCCACTACTTCAAACATATTGGCGGGCATCACTTCGCTAATAAACTCCATCATGCTGTTCTGGCTCACGGTTGGAAAGTAAACCGTAATGTAGGGTATCAGTGTAAAAAAAAATATGATGGCAGGGAAAATCGCCATGATAAAATTAAAAGCTACGCCATTGGATCGGTCTAATATTTCGTCTTCTTCAATGTTGTGAAGGAATATTTTTGAAAATTTGTAAAGCGACAATCCTTCGTAGCGCTTGAACTTTATTTTTTTCAGCCAATTTCGTCCGGTGCGGGCCGTAGTATATTGAAGTATGCGTTTGCGCGTTACGTACTTCATCCAAAATAGGGTTTCAACACGTCCTGAAATACTTGTGGGGGCCTTCCAGGGCGGCCAGTTTTTATGTTCACAAAAGCGAGCGTGGTCTCACCTTGATGGATCAATGTGCCCTCGCCATTGAAAATATCATATTCAAATTTTATCCGCGCCCCGGGCTTCTCACGAATGGTGGTGACTACTTTCAAGTGGTCGTCATAAAGCGCAGCATTCAAAAACTTAGATTTATTTTCCAGCACGGGCATCATCACGCCCATGCCTTCGAGTTCCTTATAGCTAAGCCCCAGCTTTCTCAAACTTTCCACCCGGCCAACTTCATAGTACATAGCGTAGTTGCCATAATACACGTAGCCCATCTGGTCGGTTTCACCGTATCGCACCCGAATGTAAGTTTCAGAAGTGTACATGGATTATTTTGCTTTTTTGGCCGCGCCCTTTCTCATCTCAATGGTAAGTGCGTCCTGATACTTGCGCGCATTTTTATTGTGCTCTGTCAGGGTGGTTGCAAAATTATGGTTGCCCGAAAAATCTTCTTTGGCGCACATGTAAATATAGTTGTGCTTTTGGTAATTGAGCACGGCATCAATAGTGCCGATCTGCGGCATGTTGATAGGACCCGGTGGCAGGCCTGCGTACTTATAGGTGTTGTATGGCGAATCGACCTGCTTGTGCTCGTTCAGAACACGCTTCAGGGTAAAGTCGCCAGAGGCAAAAACCAGCGTGGGGTCGGCCTGCAGTGGAATATCTTTTTTGAGGCGGTTGATATAGAGCCCCGCAATGATGGGTGCTTCAATAGCTTTCACACTTTCAGCTTGCACAATCGAGGCAAGCGTGGATATCTCTTTTGGTGTGAGCCCAATTGCTTTCGCCTTAGCCAATCGTTCATCATTCCAGAATTTTTTATATTCCGAAAGCATCCGGCTGATCAGTTCATCGGGCAACACATTATAATACACTTCATAGGTGTTGGGCAAAAACATTCCAATTACGTTTTCACGCGTGAACCCTTCTTTATTATCAGAAAGAAAATCATCCAGGGCTTCATTAAATTCTGTAGGCGATACTCCAATGTTCTTTGTTATTTTTTCAGATAGCTCATCAAGCAGTCGCACATTGGTAAAAGTAACTTTCACAGTCTGCTCTTTTCCTGATTGAAGTACACGTATTGCCTCGGTGTTGGTCATGTTCCTTCTTAGAAGAAAACGGCCCGGGGTAATGTGCTTGTCGTAATCGTATAGCCGCGCCAAAAAGCTGAACGACACCAGGTCGTTCACAAACTCTCCCTTGCCCAAGTCCTGTTGTACTTTGCGAAATGTGGCTCCCGACCGGATCGTAAAAACCCTGTCTTCCTTATCCAAGAGGATGTTGGGCGTAAAAAAAATCTGATAGCCATAAAAAATAAACGTGATGGTAAGGGTTGAGGCGATCAGGAAAAACGCAAGCTTCTTTTTGGGTACTTCGGTCATAATAAAAATTAAAAGTTCAAATTTACTAAAAATTGCCACGGGCTTAAGCTCCTGACAATTGAAACCAAAATTTCAAAGGGCATTCCGGGCGAGGGGAGAATTTTTTTAATTGGGTTCACAAGTAAACGAATCCTGGCAACCGGCCATGCAGAAATCCCGTTAAGGTTGCTCCAATCTTTTTTTCAGGATCGCGGGTCGGGTTGAATATTTTCAATAATGATAAAGTTTGGGCACCCGCCCGCGATGACGTTTTATCAGTTGGAAGTAACATGACAAAGTAGGATTAGTCCTACAGCAAAAACTATCTTCCGCGCTATTTGAATTACCTTGCGCTGGTTAACAATCATTTATGCCAGCGGAGTTTCTTTCCATGCATCCAGTAACGCCTGAGCCCCGTAAGTTGTTACATGTTACAGCGTTGCTGAAAAACGGTGGCATTATTGTGTACCCCACGGATACCATTTACGGCATTGGCTGCGACCTTATGAACCGCAGGGCTGTTGAGCGGCTTTGTCACATCCTTGAAATAAAACCTCAGAAACTAAATCTCTCTTTTATCTGTAGCGACCTCAGCCATATTTCAAAATACGTAAAGCGCATCGACACACCTGAATTCAAAATCCTGAAAAAACTTTTGCCGGGTCCGTTTACATTCATCTTCGAATCGAGCAGCCATGTGCCCAAAATTTTGGACGTGAACAAAAAAACCGTGGGCATCCGCATCCCACAGCATCCCATCCCACTCGAAATCGTAAAACTTCTCGACAACCCACTGATCACCTCGTCCATAAAAGATGATGATCAGATAAAGGAATACACCACCGATCCGGAGGAAATATATGAAGACTTCAAACACAAGGTGGACCTGATCATTGATGGAGGCCCCGGTGGAAACATCCCATCCACCATTGTTGATTTTACAGGAGGTGAACCAGTGGTGACACGGCAAGGCCTTGGTGAGTTTGGGTGGTGAAATGAATTCTTAACTGATCCTACGCAAAACGAAGTAACCTGTTAGTTTTAGGCTCTCGAAAACTGATTACACTGAGTTTAATCGCCTTCGAGGGCCTCAGGCGGACACAACTTTATAAGTTTTGCTAACATTAACTCTTATTCATGATTGAAAGAGAGTGTTACTTTTGAACATTAAATTTTGATTTTGAAATCTGTATTGATAGAACTTCACTACCTGCCTTCGTTAGAATATTTCTGTGCGCTACTTCCATTCGATACCATCGAGTTGGAGAAACATGAGCACTATGTGAAACAAAGCTATCGCAGCAGATGTTACATCAACACCTCGCAAGGTGTGGAAATGCTGATTGTGCCACTAACCGCTAAACATGGAAAGCATCTTATCAAAGACATTCGCATCGATTACAGCAGCAAATGGCAGAACAATCATTGGCGTACGCTCGAAGCGGCTTATCGAAGTGCTCCCTATTTTGAATTTTATGCTGATGACTTGAAAACTATTTTGTACCGAAGCCACCCTTTCCTCTTCGACCTAAATTTAGAATTGCTGTCATTCTGTCTTAACTCGATCCGCTTCAACCCAAGTCTTTCGGCAAGTGTGTCCTTTGAAAAACCTGCTATAAATGTTTTTGACTGCCGATCCAAAATAAATAACAAGAAATCATTGGCAGAGAGAGCATTTTACAAACCCGTACCCTATCATCAGGTTTTTGGCAATGCTTTTGTAGAAAACCTGAGCCTGATTGACTTGTTGTTTTGCGAAGGGCCCTTGGCCTCCACACTACTCCTCGCTTCACGAAAGGATGATCTGAACAAATAAAACCTTATACTTGTTTTTGAATATGAAATTGACAAAGAGGCAAGTGGATCGGATAACTGTTAACCACGGCTTTGTCAATTGCCGATTAGAATTTTCGCACAGAACCAATATATTTGGGTGCGGTGCGTACTTAACAAGGCCTTTTGAATAATCACCCGTAAAACTTTACTTTTACATTACTCAAGACTTTATGGCAAACATGGAAGCAAAATTTTCTAACCGCGTTAAGGAAGTAATTTCCCTTAGCCGGGAAGAAGCATTACGATTAGGCCACGATTACATTGGCACCGAGCACCTGATACTTGGCATGATACGCGAAGGCGAAGGAGTAGCCGTAGCGGTTCTGAAAAAATTAGGCGTTCAATTGCCTCAACTTCGTGTAGAGATTGAGAAAATTTCAAAAGGCACAGCCACGCATGATATAAAGAACCTTGCCAACATTCCATTGACCCGCGCTTCTGAAAAAGTATTGAAAATCACTTACCTCGAAGCCAAAATATTTAAAGCTCCATTGATTGGCACCGAGCATTTGTTGTTATCCATCCTGCGCGACCCCGACAATTTGGGCACCCAAATATTAAATAAGTTTGATGTGGCCTATGATGTGGTGAAAGAAATGCTGGAATACCAAAACGACCAACCTACTGCGGCATCCGACACCGATGATCCCGATGACGATTCATCGAAAATGTTTGGCAGCAGTGCATCCCCTGGCAGCAAAGAAAAAAAGAGTACCGAAAAATCGCGCACACCAGTGCTTGACAACTTCGGCCGCGATCTTACCAAACTTGCCGAAGACAACAAACTCGACCCTATCGTGGGCCGCGAAAAAGAAATCGAACGTGTGGCACAAATCCTAAGCCGCAGAAAAAAAAATAATCCTATATTAATTGGAGAACCCGGTGTAGGCAAAACGGCCATTGCCGAAGGCCTTGCTTTGCGCATCATTCAGAAAAAAGTATCGCGGGTGCTTTTTGGCAAACGTGTTGTAACCTTGGATCTGGCCTCGCTTGTTGCCGGCACCAAATACCGTGGCCAGTTTGAAGAACGCATGAAGGCGGTGATGAACGAACTCGAAAAATCGCCCGATGTGATCTTGTTTATCGATGAGCTTCACACCATTGTGGGCGCGGGTGGTGCTTCCGGATCTTTGGATGCCTCCAACATGTTCAAGCCTGCCCTGGCACGTGGCGAAATACAATGCATTGGTGCAACCACGTTAGATGAGTACCGTCAATACATTGAAAAGGACGGAGCCCTTGCCCGCAGGTTCCAAATGGTGTTGGTTGATTCTACTTCGGTGGACGAAACCATTCAGATTTTGGAAAACATAAAAGAAAAATACGAAGACCATCATCACGTAAGTTATACCAAAGAAGCCTTGGAGGCGTGTGTTAAATTATCCGACCGGTATATCAGCGACCGGTTTTTGCCGGACAAAGCCATTGACGTGATGGACGAAGCCGGAGCACGGGTACACATCAACAACATTCATGTGCCCGAGGATATTGTGAAGTTTGAAGAGGCGATTGAAGATGTGAAGAAAGAAAAAAACCGTGTGGTGAAAAGTCAGAAATATGAAGAGGCTGCCCAACTCCGCGACAAAGAAAAGAAACTGATCGAGCAACTGGATCTGGCCAAATCCCGCTGGGAAGAAAAAACCCGCACGGAAAAATATACAGTTACTGAAGACAACGTGGCCGATGTAGTGGGAATGATGACGGGCATACCTGC
>JANOQB010000570.1:0-2226 GCA_031422215.1 Cytophagales bacterium
TGATGCGGAAGGAATCGCTCAGCGCATTGTCGCAGTAGATGTGCCACTCAGAAATTATACAGAACTATTGGCTGGCCCGGAGAATTACATTTTCTATTCTGAGAGCGTTCCCAACCAACAAGGCGTTACGGTACACCGCTACAACTTTAAAGACCGCAAAGCCGAAGTTTTTCTCTCCCCGGTGAATGATGTCTCTGTTTCAAACGACCGCAAGCAGTTGCTCTATCGCAGCAACGGCACCTGGGGCATTCTGGGCACAAGCGATTCGAACAAAAAAATTGGGGATGGAAAATTGGAAGCCCTTGCTTCGCTGAAAGTAAAAATTGAACCACGCGATGAGTGGAAACAAATCTTTCGCGAAGGCTGGCGCTATCAGCGCGACTTTCTTTATGTGAACAACACACACGGTGCGCCCTGGAACGATGTGTATAAATGGTACAGTCCGTGGATAGACCATGTGCAGCACCGCACCGATTTGAATTATGTGGTTGACATACTCGGTGGCGAAATTGCGGTTGGCCACTCCTACACAAGCGGTGGCGATTTTCCAGAAATACAAAATGTGCCGGTGGGACTGCTTGGCGCAGATTACGATGCAGACAAAGGATTTTATCGGTTCAAAAAAATCTATGCGGGCGAAAGCTGGAATCCCGAATTGAAGTCCCCGCTTCGTGAGCCGGGCCTAGGTGTGAAGGAAGGGGACTACCTGCTGGAAGTAAATGGCGTGGTCGTTTCTTCTTCCGAAAATCTTTACAAATATTTTGAGGGCACCGCCAACAGGCAAACCAAAATCCGGGTGAACAGCAAACCCTCTGCAGAAGGCTCACGACTGGTCACTATAGTACCAGTGGATAACGACAATCAACTGCGTAGCGTTAATTGGGTTGAAGGCAATCGTAAAAAAGTAGATGAACTATCCGGTGGAAAGATCGCCTACATCTATGTGCCCAACACGGGCCAGCCGGGTTATACCTCGTTCAACCGTTACTACTTTGCCCAGCAGGATAAGAAAGGCGCCATCATTGATGAGCGCAACAATGGTGGTGGCTCTGCGGCCGATTACATGGTTGACATCATGGCCCGAAACCTTCACGGATATTTCAACAGCAAGGCATCCGACCACCGTCCGTTCTTGACACCCAATGCTGGAATTTTTGGTCCGAAGGTGATGCTCATCAACGAGCGGGCAGGCTCCGGTGGGGACTTGCTTCCTTACTTGTTCAATAAAATGAAAATCGGTCCGCTGGTCGGAACAAAAACCTGGGGAGGATTGGTAGGCACCTGGGACACTCCGTTGTTCATTGATGGCGGAAGGATGGTGGCACCACGCGGAGGTTTCTATGATGCGAACGGGCAGTGGGCCGTAGAGGGCGTGGGCATCTCACCCGACATTGCCGTAGAGCAAACACCTGCCGATGTGATCAAAGGCAGAGATCCACAACTGGAGCGTGCGGTGCAAGAGGCATTGACGTTGTTGAAGACTCAAGCTGTTGAAATTAAACCTGAACCACCAGCACCGGTGAAGTACAAGAGACCGGTGAAGAAATAGTAGAAGGCGTTAAAGCTTGAAGTCAACCTTCACCAAGGTTTCGGTTGATAAATGAAAAGCAATCCAGAGATGGGTTGCTTTTTTACTATATAGGTAATCGGTAGATTCGTGATCGGGAAAATAGTGGATATATTCCGAAGTCGGTGGAAATTATTAAAAGATACGAATGGCAACAATAAAACGAGAATCATATGAATGGGCCTTAATCCATCTAATTAAACTCTATGATAGTGACTTTTACCCAACACTTTTCGAGTTTAAAGCTATTAAACATGATTGGGCCAACATTTTAAAAATTCTCTTGCCGTTGGATATCGACAATTATGCACCAAAGACGCCTTTTATGTCGGCTGCTCCTAAACCGAATGGAACATTCCGTGTTGTTCATCAGCTAGACCCAATCGACAGTTTGATCTATACAGCACTAGCCTTTGAGAACGCTTCTAAAATTGAAGGGATTAGAATTCCAAAAGAGCGCAACATCGCTTGTTCATATAGACTGAATCCTGATACTGATGGATCCTTCTTTGACGCTGATAACAAGGGGTTTGAACATTTTCTTAGTAAGGCCGAATACTTAGCTAAAAAGTTTCCCAATGGCTATGTTCTAATGACTGACCTTGTTGACTTTTATAATCAAATTTATCTTCATAGGGTAAGTAATATTCTGGAAGAAG
>JANOQB010000571.1:0-2429 GCA_031422215.1 Cytophagales bacterium
CTATATGAGTACGGGGAGGATGCGCAGCCGTTAGCTTTACAATTCGAGCTTTCAATAATTTTTCGATTACTAAATGACCCAAGAAGAGACCCCAAGCATAATCCTTTGACTTAATCAGGTGTGCCATTGTCTTCCAATCTCGTTCAGACGATGCTATCCAAAAATTTGTAATCCCTACTTTGTCAAATTTCTTGCTCATACGTATTTGAAATTTACTCAATCTTCAAAACAGCCATAAACGCTTCCTGCGGAATCTCCACATTGCCAACCTGCCTCATGCGCTTCTTCCCTTTCTTTTGCTTCTCCAACAGTTTGCGCTTGCGCGAAATATCGCCACCATAACATTTTGCCAACACGTTTTTGCGGATGGCGCTCAACGTTTCCCTGGCCACAATCTTTTGGCCTATGGCCGCCTGTATCGCCACCTCAAACATGTGTCGCGGAATAAGTTCTTTCAGTTTCTCGCACAACTTCCTGCCCCACTCGTGCGCTTTGGCGCGATGCACAATGGCCGATAGCGCATCAATTTTTTCCCCGTTCAACTGCACATCCAATTTAACCATATCACTTTCGCGCCAGTCTATCAGGGTGTAGTCAAGCGAGGCGTATCCTTTCGAGATGGTTTTTAATTTGTCGAAGAAGTCGAAAACAATTTCTGCCAACGGCATTTCGAACGTGAGTTCAACGCGATCGGAGGTAAGGTAATTTTGGTTCTTGATCAGCCCACGCCTGTCCATGCACAAGCCAATGATGGGGCCTATAAATTCCGATTTGGTAATGATCTGTGCGCGAATGAAAGGCTCGTTGATAAAATCAATGGTAGTGGGATCGGGCATTTCGGAAGGCGCATTTATTTCAATGGACTTTCCATTGGTAAGCGTTGCCTTGAACTGCACCGAGGGCACAGTAGTGATCACCGTCATTCCAAACTCACGCTCCAACCGCTCCTGGATAATCTCCATGTGCAGCAGGCCGAGAAACCCACACCGAAAACCAAAACCCAGCGCAGCAGAAGTTTCCGGTTCCCACACTAAGGATGCATCGTTGAGTTGCAATTTCTCCATCGAGGCGCGCAACTCTTCAAACTCCGAAGTCTCCACGGGATAAATACCGGCAAACACCATCGGCTTCACATCTTCAAAACCTCTTATGGCCTCGCCCGGGTTGCTCACTAATGTGATCGTGTCCCCCACCTTTACTTCCTTCGCTACTTTTATTCCCGAAATCATATAGCCCACATTGCCCGCACTGATTTCGTTTTGCGGAAACTTATCCAATTTCAACACGCCAATTTCATCGGCACCATATTGCTTGTCGGCATTTACAAATTTTACCAGATCGTTTTTGCGCAGGGTGCCATTGAACACGCGGAAGATAACTTCAATGCCGCGGAACGAATTGAAAACCGAATCAAAGATCATGGCTTGCAACGGTGCTTTCGGGTCGCCTTTAGGGGCCGGCACACGGTGCACCACGGCCCTCAAAATATCTTCAATGCCAACTCCCTCTTTGGCGCTTGCGCGGATCACCGTGCTACGGTCGCAGCCGATCAGGTCCACAATCTGATCAGTCACCTCATCGGGCATGGCGGCAGGCAAATCGATTTTGTTCAACACCGGTATGATCTCTAAGTTGTGATCTACGGCCAAGTATAAATTTGAAATCGTCTGAGCCTGGATTCCCTGTGCGGCATCCACGATCAACAGTGCGCCCTCGCAGGCGGCAATGGAGCGCGACACTTCATACGAAAAGTCAACATGGCCGGGGGTGTCTATCAAATTCAAAATATAGTCCTTGCCTTCAAACTTATAGTTCATTTGTATGGCGTGCGACTTGATGGTGATGCCCTTCTCGCGCTCCAGGTCCATGTTGTCGAGCACTTGCGCCTGCATTTGGCGGCCCGTGAGCGTGCCGGTAAACTCCAGCAGCCTGTCGGCCAGAGTGCTTTTGCCGTGGTCGATGTGGGCAATAATGCAAAAATTGCGGATGTTCTCCATTCCCGTCATTTCGTTCCTGAGTTTAGGCGGCAAAGGTAGCCAAAAATGAAGAAGATGGATACTTTGACGAAACAGGATTTTGGTTAGTAGATGGGAAGCAACGGGAGATGATCGCGATTCTGAAAATTGGTGGGTGAATAGGGTGGAGAAGGTTGGCGGTTTGCCGAACAACAAGTAACACTAAGCACTCTCAATGCCGCACACAAAAATTACCCCAAAACTGGTATTGAACGAGAGCAGGGATTTGGATAGGTTTAGGTAAAAAAACAATCCCGCTTTTTGAGGGCGGGACTGCTTTAGATGTTTTCACAACGGAATAATCCTTATTGTGATTGGAGGGAAGCACAGAAAAAAACCCCACAGAGCGTAAACGATGCGGGGCTTAAGAAAGAATCTTCGGCTTAGGCCTTGCGGCACGAGCCTTATTGTGAT
>JANOQB010000572.1:0-1990 GCA_031422215.1 Cytophagales bacterium
GTTAGTGAAAATGTCATCGCGGGCGAGGGGCTCAACCTTTATCACTATTGAAAATATTCTACTCGACCCGCGATCCCGATAAAAAAGATTGGCGCAAACCATAACGGGTCATAAATTTATAACTTGACAAAGAGGACTAATGTGGGTCGGTTAAGACCAACCCCTTAATCAACCCTTAGAGGGTTTTGAACCCTCGAAGGGTTTGAAAAAATTCCCTTTATTAGATACTACGACTGACTTGAAATCAAATCATTCATGCAAATCAATGTTGGTTCTGCCGATGATTATTCCACGGCTGATGTGTGGGTTTCCGCTGATGTCTATGTCAGGTTCGCCAAACGCATTGATGCGCACATCGTCCGTGGCGGTAAGTTGAAGGCGGCCCTCACCATAAATGCGGGCTGAAGCGGTGATGCTTTCCAATCCACGCGTGTCAATTTTGTTTTCGCCAAACAGCCTGTAAACCTGGTGGCTGATTTCTCCTGATTTTATTTTTATTTTGTTGGCACCATATAAAGATGCCTTGAATTTGTTGGCCTTTATAGAAGCAATGCTCACCTCTGCTTTTCCATACACGATCAGCTTAAATTTTTCCGCCTCTATGCTGCTTTCACAGGTCAGTTCTTCTTCGCCACGCATTTCAAGTTCTTTCAATTCGCGGTAGGTTACGTATGCAGTTACGGTTGCGTTATGATACATGCTCACGCGTGAGTGCGAATCACCTGAATAGGTTCGCTCGCGCCTGTCAACAATGCGGGCCTGGTCAAGAAAAATCTTAAGACTGTTTCCCACCACCTCCACATTTATTTTGTCGGACGAAATGTTGGAGTAGGTGATGCGCACCGATTCTTTGTCTCCTTTCTGTAACACCAAGTTTATTTTGGGGGATACAGAAATTTTATCGAAGGCGTGTACTTTTCTGATCACCTCTTCCTGGGCGGTGGCCATAAGAACTGTGGCCAGCATGAACATTGTTAAAATGAGCGTTTTCATAATTTTATTTTTCTTATGGACAACTCAGGCTGGATGTACCCCTATTCAGATTTCAAAAATAATTTTGGTTCAGGCGCGACCTGTGGCGAAGACCGCAAAACCAAAGCAACCAGCACCCATCCTTTTACTCACTCCTCAAATTCTCCAATGGATTTCCCTTTGCTGTTTTAAATGACTCGAAGCAATCAAGAAAACCCTTTGGATTCTAAGGTAAATTTTGTATAACTTCATCTCCTCAATTAATTCTCTAAAACTATTTTAAACTAACCCCAAAACCTTAATGCTATGAGAAATGTTTTTTTTGTCCTGTGTTGCTTTGCGGCCTTGCTTGGCTGCAACAAACCCAAGGAGGAAACGGCAACCCCAGTTGTTGATGCCACGCCCCCCCAAGCGGAAATAGGAGATTCCAAATACGCTGACATAGGGAGGCAAGGAATTGCCCAATTGTCGAGCGGGGACATTGATGGCTGGATGGCGGCATTTGCCGATAATGCCAAGTATTATTTTAATGGAGGCGATAGTTTGGTAGGAAAACCAGCCATAACCAGCTACTGGAAAGAAAGAAGGGGAAATGTGATAGATAAAATTTCATTTCAGAATGATATCTGGACTCCCCTTAAAATAAACAGACCTCAGAAGGGACCAGATCAGGCAGGCAATTGGCTTTTGAGTTGGTACCAAGTAAGTGCCACTTACAAAAACGGTAAAACGATGAGCCAATGGATCCATACCGCTTTTCATTTTGATGCGAACGACAAAATTGATGTAGTGGTGCAGTATATCGATCGGGCGCCCATCAATGCGGCATTGGCCAAAAAATAATCGAGCCAGGGTTGCTAACCCGAGAAGGTTGGCAACCCTCCTTTTTACTCGCTCCGCAAACTCTCCACTGGATTGCTCATTGCTGCCTTAATGGCTTGCGAACTCACCGTGATAATCGCAATCAACACCGCAACGATTCCCGCAAACGCAAAAATCCAAACGGTGATTTCTGTTC
>JANOQB010000573.1:0-11698 GCA_031422215.1 Cytophagales bacterium
GAACAACTCAAAAAAATAGTAGGTGAAGAAAAAATTGTGAAAGACTACTATTACAGCGATATGGAAAATTCAAGAGATTATCCCATTGACTATAAAATTTCGGGCAAGTATGCTCCTCTTTTTTTATTCGGTATACCTAACAAAGACAAGGCAAGATTGACGACAATTATTTTAGAAAGGCTGCTTAGAGCACAAGCAGATTTTGAGAGTATTTTAATTTTCGCAGATCAAGGAGCAATGCCAAGACAAGACTTAGCAAGACTTTCAAATGCAGGTGGAGAAATGATTGCATCGCTTGATGCAGAAAGTGATTTTTCAAGAAAGTTGCTCCGAAAGATTAACCCCAACTAGTTAAGGAACTCGGAGGACAGAAGGGCAGCGGCTAACCATTATACAATTAAAAAATGGAATGAATACTTTAGCTGATACCCGGTGGGATTTAGACCCCATTGACAAAATGATTGTTGAAGAAAATTTAAAAATCCAATCCGTCTATTTTCATAAGGAATTAGATGTGATGCTTATTTTATTGAACAATCGGAAAATAATAGAAAGGAGAATAAGCATGACTGAACGCCTTGCCCACGCTGATGAAAATCAATTGCAGCGATATGAATTGAGCCGAACAGGCATCCATTGGCCAGATTTAAATGAGGATTTGAGCCTACGTGGTTTTTTAAAGGAAGAAATGATAAACACCATTCGTGTATAGGATAGGGTTGATACTACTTCGGCAATCTGTAAACACCAATCAATTTCCCTTCTTCAATATCACCACCGTGCCCTCGCGCGAAAAATTTCTGCCAGCCATGTCGGTGAGGTTTGCTATCCACACGTAAGTGCCTTCGGGCATGGGGCGGCCGCTTTGGGTGCCGTTCCAAGCTTTATTCGCATCGGAGAAAAAAATCATCGCGCCCCAGCGGTCGAAAATTTTGAGTTCCATTTTTACAATGTATTGACCAAACACGGTGAACGTTTCATTTTGAACGGGCCCAACACCATCGGGCGTAAAGGCGGTGGGATAAAACAGGTTGGCTTCTTTGGTGACCACGACCTGGTTGGAAACAGAAGTGATAAGTCCCGCTTCGTTCGCATCGGCCAGCACACGGTATTGCACTACCTGGTTGTTCAAATCTTGTTGATCGTCCACAAAAACAGTATCGGTACCAACATTGGTTGTGTTCATCAGCCCACCACTGCGATCAAATTTTTGGAGGCGATAGTTTTTTATTCCCAGGTTCCAGCCTTTTAATCTTGACCATCGCAACGTGATTGCATTTTTGTTGTCTATGGCAAATGACAATCGCATCGGGCACACCAAAGTGCCTGGTTGGCTTATGTTCCCACACTGATCGGAATAATTGATGCGGTAACATGAGTTTGATTCGGTGGTGTATGCTTTGTCGGAATATTGTGTGGCCGTGGTATTGTCCACCACAAAGAATGTTCCGTTGTTTTGCGATTGCACAACCGTGTAACCCGAGGATTTAAATAATGGGTCTTGCTTCCACGAAAGTGCAACTCCTTCTGCCGATACCACCGAAGATGTATTGTTGACTGGTGATGGATTGGTGGTGCTGAATGCTTCGCCACATTTTTCGAGCGAAGTGCTTTTAGTGCCGTTGGGGTATAAGTTCACCACCCGATAGCAATACTTGGTTTTGCAAACCACATCCACATCGTTGAATAATGAAGGCGAGCCAGGGATGGTTGTATAAGATGTGCCGCCCCGTTGTATCTCGGTTGAAGTCACACTGGTAGCAGACGTTGCCCACGCAAGTTGATTCACACCACTTTGAACAGTGAGGTCAACATTCTGGCTGCACACCGGAAAGGAATACGTATTTGTATTGGTGCAAGGATCAAAACTGCTAAGGCGGAAGCAATAGAAATTGTTATCCACATTCAGGTTTGGAATGGTAAGCGTATTGACCCTGTACAATGTTTGATATTGCTGAAACGTGGTGGAGTTGTTCACGGCAATCTCCAATTTGTATTGGATGTTGGTTTGCGGTGTGAAGTCTAATTTTAATTGAGTGGCATCAATAGCAGTGAGGGTTGCTATGCGTGGCACGGGCAATGTGGCCAGCGAGGTAAACGAATATGTTTTGGCTGTGCAATTATCGGCCGAGTTAATATCTCTCCCTTTTACTTTGATGGTGAAATTTCCGGCTGTGCCATAGTTGTGAGAAGCAGTTTGATTGTTGTTGTTGGGCATGGCCACTTCATTGGTTCCGTCATTGTTGAAATCAATAAAGTACTGATCATAATTTTTATCGGTGATCTTGATGGAAGTTTGGAGCCCGGCACAGGTATAGACTTCAAATTCCGGTTGGATGTTTGCATCCACGGTGATGGTGATATCATCGGCACCAATACTTTGGTACAATACCGACAAGGTGAATGTGCCGGCCAGCGGATAGGTGATGGTAAATTGATTTTGCTGTTGTGGCGTGCTGTTTCCCGCGCTCATCAGACAAGGCTTGCCCGCGGTGCATTCGCCTGTGGTGATCAGGTTTGTGTCGGTGATTGTTACTGTGAATGGAGCACAGCCTTTTTTTTCGTCCACCCGAAAGCGCCCAAGCCTGCTTGTGTATTGTGCATGGATTTGCAGAATGCCCACGAACCCAATCAATATAAAGATTATAGAAAGTTGTTTCACTGCTTCTAAGTTCAAACTCAAAACCCTACTAAATTCTGACTTCTTCTATTTCAACAATTTTCAAAAATAGCTCAGCGTTCATAATATCATCGTGCAACACACGGTCAGTTTCTATAAACGGAACTTTTTGACGGAAAGTATCTGTGAATTTTTCCAACATGGGCGAGGTTTTCAATGGCCTCCTGAAATGCAACGCCTGCGCAGCGGTGATCAGTTCGATAGCCAATATGGAATACACATTATTGACGATGCGATACGCTTTGGTTGCTGCGTTGGCACCCATGCTCACATGGTCTTCCTGCCCGTTGCTCGACACGATGGAATCCACCGAAGCGGGTGTGCACAGTTGTTTGTTCTGGCTCACAATAGATGCGGCTGTGTATTGAGGTATCATCAAGCCAGAGTTGATACCCGGATTGGCCACTAAGTAATTGGGCAGATCGCGCGCACCTGAAATGAGTTGATACGTCCTGCGCTCAGAAATATTTCCCAGCTCGGCCAATGCAATGGCCAGAAAATCTAATGTCAACGCCAACGGTTGCCCGTGAAAATTTCCGGCAGAAATAATTTTATCCTCATCAGGAAAAATATTCGGGTTGTCGCTCACACTGTTTACTTCGGTGAGGATAATGGACGTTATATATTGAATGGCATCGTCACTGGCGCCATGCACTTGCGGTATGCAGCGAAACGAGTAAGGGTCTTGCACATGCTTTTTGCTTTGCGCGATCAGGGCACTCCCTTCCAATATTTTTTTTATTTCTTTCGCCACTTTTATTTGCCCTGCCTGTGGGCGAATGGCATGTACCAATTCATCAAACGGTTCGATGCGGCCATCAAAGGCATCGAGCGAAAGTGCACCGATCAGGTTGGCCAATTTTAAAATGCGCTGCGCATGAAGCGAACACCAAACACCATAGGCACTCATAAACTGTGTGCCGTTGAGCAAGGCCAACCCTTCCTTCGCTTTGAAGTGGATGCGCTGCCAGCCAAGCAGGTTTGTTATTTCCTTTCCGGAATAAATTTTGCCATGATAATGCACTTCGCCCATGCCAATGAGGGGAAGTGAAAGGTGTGCCAACGGGGCCAAATCGCCCGATGCACCGAGCGACCCCATTTCATACACACGCGGCAACACACGCTGGTTGAACATTTCGATCAACCGCTCAACCGTTTCCGTTTGCACTCCAGAGTAACCATAAGAAAGTGATTGCACTTTTAAGAACAACATGAGCAGCACAATCTCCTTTGGCACTTCGGGGCCGGTGCCACACGCATGTGACATCACTAAGTTTTCCTGCAGTTGTTCTAATTGATCTTTGGGTATGTGTTTATTATAGAGCGAACCAAAACCGGTGTTGATTCCATAGATAGGTTGCGTGGAAGAAGAAAGTTTTTGATCGAGGTAATTGCGGCACCGGATAATTTTTGCCCGTGCTTCTTCCGACAATGCAATTGTGGATTGGCCATGAAGGATTTGACCGAGCTCGGTGAGGGTGAGTGGCTTGTTGGATATTTTATGGTCTGTGGGCAAAGTAGGTATTTAAGCAACACAATATTATCGTTTTGGATTCTAAGAAAATAGGTATGCCGAAAACATTTTCAATTCCTATCGCTATCCAATTCTCTAACAGCTGTTAGAGAATTGCCCCAATGTTGTTGTTACTATAGGGTGATTGTTTGGTGGAGATGAAAGACAAGATATCACTCAAATAAACTGAAACTGCGCGGCCAACGGTCGCACCGGGCTTTTTTCATTCTGAGGCAATATTGCTGGGATCGCTGCTCATGTAGGCTTAGTACCATATTCAAACATTTTGAAGTGGCCGCGATGACGTTCATAGAAAGTGTTGGTGTTCTAAATGAAATGTCATTCCGGGCGAGGGGACAATCGCTAATCTAGTTTCTGATAAACGAGACCCTGCCTACCAGCCAGGCAGGCCAGAATCCCGCAATACGAAAGTCATTTGGTAAAGTGGATGCAATTTGTCATGCACCCGCCATTCCCCATCTATGTTATTGAAGATAAAACGAAAGCGGAACTTCCTGCTTTGAACTGTTGATGCCCACCATATACACGCGGCCTTTAAATTTACCAAAGAACTCGATCACATCCAGAGGATCTTTCACACGCTGCCGGTTGATGTACACAATGGTAAAGTTCTCTTGTAGGCCCAACCTCTTGAATATACCGTCTTTTATTTTGAACACTTTAACTCCATAGTCCACCGATTCAAGGCTTGCGCCCACTGTGTTGGTGTCCACTACTATTTTTCGTTTCACCAAGCTCGTGTCTCCATTTTTATTTAAGAGAGTTACTACGGTTGTGCTTGCTTTGTTGTTCCTCGAAAAAGCTACCGTGACTTTATCGCCCGGATACCGATAGCTCAACTCTTCTTCAAATGCACTTTCGCTGTTGATCTCTATGTTGTTGATTTTTGTGATGATGTCACCTTCCTGTAAACCCGCATCGTCTGCCGCTCCTGCCCGGTCAATTTTGCCGATCAAAACACCCTTAAATTCTTTCACCTCCGTATTGAGGTCATACTTCTGTGCATTTTGAAAATCGTATTCAATCACATCGCCACCAAAAATTGCTTTTTGCGGAACCCCGTGCTTGATCAAATCTTCAACCACTTTCTTGGCAATATCCACAGGCACAGCAAAGGCATAGCCCGTATAAGATCCGGTGCGCGAAAGTATGGCCGTGTTTATTCCTACCAGGTCACCGTTTTTATTTACAAGCGCACCACCGCTGTTGCCAGGATTGATGGCTGCATCGGTTTGAATAAATGATTCGATGGGAAAGCGCGCATCAACCACGTTTATCTTTCGTCCTTTGGCACTTACAATACCGGCTGTTACCGTGGAAGAAAGTGAAAAAGGATTGCCCACTGCAATCACCCACTCGCCCACCGAAAGATTCTTTGAACTTCCGAGTGTAACCGCAGGAAGGTTGGTCTCTTTTATTTTCAACACGGCCAGGTCGGTGGATGGATCTGTTCCGATAAGTTCGGCTTCATACGATTTTTTGTTATACAACACTTGTATCCTTTCCGCGGATTCGATCACATGGTTGTTTGTAACAATGAAGCCATCGCTTGTGAAAATAACACCCGACCCGGAACTCACCTGCGTTTGCGAGCTGCTGCCACCAAAAAGAAAATCCCAATGAGAATAGCCCGGGCTTCCTTGCGAAATGCTGTTGATATACACCACACTGGGTGTTGCCTTTCTCGCTGCCAAACTGAAATCAACCGTTTCGGAAACGGAGGTGTTCTCCTTTGGCGATTCTGCAACCGTTGGTCTGTAAACTTCGGTGGGATTATAATCCGATACCTGATATTGATTCTCTTTCGGTTGGCGGTCTTCCTTTTCCTGCTGATAAGAAAAAAAGGCATAAGCCCCTGCCACGCCAGCCACAAATGCCACGATCACAGTTTTTAATGTATTCATAAGACAAAATTTTATTGTTCCAACGAAACCGGTTTGCCATTGTTGCATCCGGCAACAAGGTAAGACCTATAACAAAAATTATCCCAAATTATATTTTTTGGTTGATTCTTATGCAGCCTAAAATCTGTTAGGCTAATCTTCCATAAGAACCACCGCTGGAGCATTTGATGAACAAATCACTTTTGGTAAGTGATGTTACTCACTTCGTGATTTCTTTGTGCCTTAGTGACTTCGTGGCAAGGTGAGATGTGAGAAAATTGAGCCACATAGGAGGCACCAAGCCCTGCCTGTCCGGCTAGATTTATGCGTAAACATCAGTTTGTAAGCTGTATGGTAAATGGAACTTGCGAGAAAGCTGGATTTACGTTTGGCTTTCTTATTTTTGATCTGTGAACACATCCATGAAAATCCTCAACTACCTGCCTGCTCACCAGCCTTGGTTCGAAAAACTTAACCGCAACTGGATCGAAAAATATTTCTGGATGGAGCCGCTTGATTTTGAAATATTGCAAAAACCAGACGTACACATCTTAGATAAAGGAGGCTTCATTTTTATGGCAGAGCATGACCATGAAATAGCAGGAACGGTAGCCTTAAAATTTGTGGCACCCGGTGTTTTTGAGTTTACCAAAATGGCGGTGGATGAAAAATTTCAGGGAAAGCAAATTGGAAAACACTTGGCCTTGGCGGCAATCGAAAAAGCGAAAGCATTGAAAGCGGAAAAAATAATCTTGTACTCAAACACAAAATTGATACCTGCCATTTCACTTTATCGCAAACTTGGTTTCATCGAGGTGCCGCTGGATGGGCCCTATAAACGGAGCGATATAAAAATGGAGTTGATATTAGTTACAAATTGACAATTGACAAAAAAGCAATTGACAATATAATACTATGGCACTTCTTGTTAGTAATGACCTGTCAATTAATCAAAGAAAGAAATACAATGCTCACAACCATTCTTGCCGCTCTTTTTAAAAGAGACTTGCTGAAACTAAAATCAGAAATCGAATCTTATAAGGATGAAGCAAACCTTTGGAAGATTGAAAAAAACATTGCCAACCCGGCAGGCAACCTATGCCTTCACCTGATCGGAAACCTGAATACGTATATTGGAGCAACGCTTGGGCAATCGGGCTATGTGCGCAACCGCGATGCGGAATTTTCCTTAAAGAATATTCCAAGAAAAGAGTTGATCCAAAAAATTGAATACACGATCAATATGATTGATCGGGTGATGCCCACACTGACAACCGATCAACTTGAGAAAGAATATCCTATGGTTGTTTTGAAGGAGCCAACATCAACCGAGTTTTTCTTAATGCACTTGGCCACCCATTTATCGTATCATCTGGGGCAGGTGAATTATCACAGAAGGTTGATTGATTGACGGACTTGAAAAATACCAAGCCTATTTTATCAAAGGCAGCAATTTGCCCAAGTATAGTTCATACCTTAATCCTCCCTATCAGACTAATTTCTGCACAATGCTCAAAAAAATATCTGCAGATATAATGACTACTTTAGGGAAGAGTAGCATTTCCGCTTCCTTAAAATGGGTATCGTTAGTTACCAAGTAATCTGCATTGGCAGCAACAGCCACATCAAAAAACTTATTGTCATCTGGATCAACCTTAATTGCATTCCAAGAATAATAAATGCGCTTGAAAATAATATCGGGAGATTCGATAAATGTTTCTAAAACTATTTCCGCTGCTCCAGGTGCGGAATATGCTTTAAGAATTTCTTCATACTCATGGATGATATCTTCAGAAATGATAAGCTGATATTTTCCTTCTATAAAAGCGCTCCAGATTGGTTTATATGTGCTTCTTTTTCCTATGGCAGCCAACAAAACATTTGAATCAAGAACTACTTTCATTCAGGTTTATGGGGAGATGATGTGCGAAAATGTCCCTTGCTTAATTTTTCATAAGCCTCTTCAGTCATATCATTTTTCAATTCCCACTCGTCAATGGTTTGATCCAATTGCTTAGCCAATAATTTTAAAGCCAATCTCTGCATTTGCATAAAATCCTCGTTAGGCAAAGGTTTTTTTAGCAATCGGAGCATAATAACCTGCTGATCGTTCAAAGTGGTTGGAATCGATTCGTTAATTTCCATAATCATCTTATTTGATTATAAATATATGAAATTACAAATCCACTCCCGCCACGTATTTTTTCATCACAGTGAAGTTTTAAATACTCCTCACTATTTCCCCCAATGTTTTTAAACCGCGTTCCACTTTATCGCTCCAGGGTGCGCCATAACTTAGCCGGAAAAAATTTTGAAACTGACCAGACGATGAAAAAATTTGGCCGGGTGCAATTCCAATATTTGATTTGAGTGCCTTCTTGTGCAGTTTATATCCATCCGACTTTTTATTCATCTCCACCCACAGCACAAAGCCACCTTTGGGTTGCGATATGCGTATGTCTTCCGGAAAATAATCCCACAACGCTTGCAGGTACCGCAAGTTTTGCGTGTGCAAGGCCCTGCGCAAATTTCGCAAATGCAATTCGTACCTGCCGTTTTGCAAAAAATAGGATATGGCTGATTGCGCCAATGTATTGGTGGCCACATTGTTCATCCGTTTCAAGCTGATTACTTTTTCTTTGAACCTTCCGGGCACAGCCCAACCGATACGATAGCCGGGTGCAAGCGATTTGGAAAACGAACCACAATGCAACACCAGTCCGTTTTTATCAAACGTCTTGCACGTTTTAGGCCGCGATTTGCCAAAATACAGTTCGCCATAGATGTCGTCTTCAATCAATGGAATATCTTTCTTCGCCAACATCGCCACCAATTGCTTTTTCTTTTCATCGGGAATGCAACTGCCCAACGGATTATTAAAGTTGCACACAAACAAGCACGCCTTGATGTTGAATTTAGGGATGGCTTTTTCCAGATAGTTTAAGTCTATCCCTGTTTCCGGGTCGGTCGGCACCTCCACCACTTTCAAACCAAGGCTTTGCATCACTCTAAAAATTCCATAAAACGTTGGGCTTTCGGTGGCCACTGCATCGCCAGGCTGAGTAACTGCTTTTAAACAAAGCGAAAGTGCTTCCATACAGCCCGCTGTGACAACCACATCATCCTCACTCAAACTGCCGCCCCAATTAAAACTGAGCCGCGCAATTTGTTTTCGTAAACTCGCATTGCCTTGAACGTGTTCGTAGCCGAGGCAATGATCGGGTGTGGACCGCAGCGCGTGCATCACCGCCTTGTTGATTTTGGCCGCAGGCAACAAGCTCGCATCGGGTGCGCTAAGCGAAAATGAAGTAAGGTTGGGCGAACGCAAATCAAAGTAAACACTGCTTATCATTTCATCCACGCTTACAGGCATCGCTTCGTCAATTGGTTTGCTGCAAGCCGGCACTTCGAATTTATGTCGCGGAGAAAATTTGACATAATAACCAGACTGAGGCCGAGCTTCAATCAACCCTTTGCTTTCCAAATGATAATACGATTGAAAGGCCGTGCTCAAACTGATGCCTTGCTCTTTGCTCAACGAGCGCACTGAGAGCAGCCGGTCCCCGGTCTTGAGCACACCTTTCTCAATAAGAGTCTCGATGCGCGTGGCCACTTCAAGATATAAATGGTCGGAGGTTATTTGTGTCATGATGTTAAATTCTGATGTTACGCAAAACGAAGGAACTTGTCAATTTGAGGCTCTCGAAAACTGATTACACTAAATTAAATCGCCTTCGAGGGCCTCAGGCTGACACTATTCTTTATAAGTTTTGCGTATCATCAGTTAAATTGATATGGTCAAAATTAACAAAACTGAAACTGTTTTTTATTCGTTTATTACTAAAAATTTGTGGCATGGATTCAATGAAGAAAGAGAAATTGTTATTGGCCTACGTGTCGTTGGCGGCTGTTTGCCTAATTTGGGGAACCACCTATCTTGTTTTGCGCATAGGGGTCACGCAGTTTCCCCCGTTCCTGTTCTCTTTTCTCCGCTTCATTTGTGCCGGTCCCATTTTGTTGGCGTTTGTATTTATTTTCGGAAAGCAAAAGTGGCCCGACAGCAAAACACTTTTCAATCAGGCCGTAAGCGGATTTTTAATGGTAACACTGGGCATCAGCATGGTGGGGTGGGCCGAAGTGTATATCTCAAGTGGCGTGGCCGCGATCATCTGTTCCATGATGCCCATCTGGACGGTGTTGATCAATGTGATTGTCACAAAAGATGAAAAAACAAATTGGATGATTATTTTGGGATTGGCCACAGGGCTAAGTGGCATACTCTTGATTTTTAGCCAACACCTAGTCGAGTTTTCAGATAAAAATTATCAGGCGGGCATTGCAATCACCTTTGTCGCCAATCTTTGCTGGGCCATTGGCAGCATCTGGATCAAAAAGAAAAATCAACATACAAATCCATTTCTTGGGGCGGGCTTGCAATTGACCTTTGGTGCCCTTGCGTTGATCCCATTGAGCCTTGCCTTCGATGATTACTCAACCATAAATTGGAGCGATGAAGTTGTCTTTTCGCTGATCTATATGATCGGGATTGGTTCGGTGGCCGCCTATGCGTTCTATTCCTACGCAATCAAAAAACTTCCCATGACGTTGGTGTCGCTGTATGCATACATCAACCCCATGGTGGCTGTTGTGTTGGGCTGGTTGATACTCGATGAAAAACTAAATACACAAATAGGATTGGCCATTGTGATCACCATCGCAGGCATCTATATCGTAAACCGCGGCTATCAGTTGAAAGATAATCAGAACAAACCTGGCGCACTGTGGTCGTTCATTCAAAAATTCAAATTTTCCTGATGTTAGTGCATAAATTGAATTTCAATGTATTTCTTGGTGAAACTTCGTGGCTTTGAGTCTTTGTGGTTCAATTGAAACCATCAGTCAATAACAACAAGCTTCAGATTCTCAGAAAATATTTACCTTCCAAGCAAAATAAACTACCATGAACTCAATTCCTGTAACACGCGCACACCACTCGCGCCTGTCCACCATCGATTTTAAAAACCTGGGTTTTGGCAACCATCTTTCCGACCACATGTTGGTAGCCGATTACAAAAATGGAAAATGGCAAGACCCTGCCGTGGTGCCCTATGGCGATATACCCATGAGCCCTTCCATGCTCTCACTTCATTATGGGCAAGCCATTTTTGAAGGGATGAAAGCATTTAAAAACAAAGATGCCGAGCTGGTGATATTCAGGCCACAGCGCCATCACCAACGCCTGCTCAAGTCGATGGAAAGGATGTGCATGCCTGCCATGAGCGAAGAATTTTTTATCAAGAGTTTGTGTGCCGTTATCAAAACCGATGAAGCCTGGGTGCCCACCTCGGAAGGCGCATCGCTTTATTTAAGGCCGGTGATCTTCGCTACCGAAGCGCGGTTGGGCGTAAAAATTTCTGATGAATATAAATTTGTGATACTCACCAGCCCGGTGGGGCCCTACTTTGCCAAACCCGTGCGCGTGAAAGTGGAAGAGCATTATGTGCGTGCTGCAGAAGGCGGCACCGGATTTGCAAAATGTGCCGGCAACTATGGGGGTGCGTTTTATCCAGCCCAATTGGCCAAAGAGCAAGGTTTTGATCA
>JANOQB010000574.1:0-7164 GCA_031422215.1 Cytophagales bacterium
CGCCCGCTGCCTTGAAAAAAATTGTCGAGAGCTTGGTCGTGCGTTCCGTTACCTCCGAAAACAAAAGTTTTAAGGACACCCTCGCCATCTTGCGGGAGCAAATTGATTTGTTGGATGATGAAGTCATGCAGAAGCTTTCCGCCCGAATGAAAATATCGGAGAAGATTGGTCAATACAAAAAAGAAAACAACGTCACCATCCTTCAGGTAAACCGGTGGGAAGAAATTGTTCACACACGCATAGCCCTTTGCCGTGCCATGGGTTTGAACGAAGAGTTCACTAACGATTTGTTGAAACTTATTCACCACGAATCGATACAGGTGCAAACGAAAGTGATGAATAGAGTGGCGGAAAGAGTTTAGTCATGGCTAAAGCCATCTGGATGGCGTAGTTCATGGGGCTGACTATTAATAAGAGTTCCAACGATATGATCAAGTTCTTCCTCTCCGTTTCATTTATCTTAATGATCAGTTTTGCCATTGGTCAACCCGTTGACAAAAATTATCTGCTTGGAAAGTTTGATCCGGCTTCGCATCCTGCATTTTCTAAATTAAAAGATGAGCATACGCAGGGCAGTGCCCGCGCAGGATATTTGCGCAAGGAAACCTATGAGGCATTTGTAAAGATGAGTGACGCTGCAAAAAAAGAAGGCGTTGACCTTATCATCATTTCCGCCACGCGCAACTTCGAATCACAAAAAAGGATTTGGGAAAACAAATGGGAAGGTCGCACCAAAGTGGAAGGAAAAAACCTGACCACTGTGAAAGACCCAAAAGAACGTGCGCGGCTGATATTACTATACAGTTCCATGCCGGGCACCTCGCGACATCATTGGGGCACCGACATGGATTTGAATTCATTGGAGAACAATTTTTTTGAAAGCGGAGATGGATTGAAAATTTATCAGTGGCTTGTTGCCCACGCTGCCGAATATGGATTTTGCCAGCCCTACACCTCAAAGGCCGATGCAAAGCGCACTGGCTATGAAGAAGAAAAATGGCATTGGTCGTACTTGCCCTTGTCTGGGAAATTTTTGGAAGAATACAAAAAGAACATTTCGTACAAAGACATAAAAGGATTTACTGGAAGCACCGTGGCCAAAAATATTTTGGTGATCAGGGATTATGTGGAGGGGATTGGGTGTGTTCGTATCCAATAATGATTTTTCAATTTCATCATTCAAACTTTGTTAGTTATCATTTGATATTTGATTAGAATTAGAATGGTGAATCAATGTAGTTTAGTTATGCAGAGATGCGTAGCAACTGAACCACATAGGGCATAGAGCATACAGATTGCACATAGGGTTATTTGATTCTATGTGCCTGCCTGTCCGGTAGGCATAGGTATTTCTATGTTTCTATCTTCCTATGTGGTTCAAATCATCTCATAGCTAGTGAAACAGCATCAGTTTCATCCTTTTTGGTTACTGGTGCCGAGGTTAGGTAAAAGGCTCGGTGCATTCAAGTTGACATCAAAATTACTTTCCCCCCTAAGTAATTTTCTCCCCCTATTTTTCCGATATTTCCTCACCTTAAATCAACCCCTCTATGAAAAATGTTTGGAAGAAGCTAAGCTTGGGCGCAGTGGCCATTGGCATTATTGCTTTTGCTGTTTTTTATTTTAAAGATGGCAAAGGCAGTAAAACATTCAACTCGGCCATCAACCCTGCGTTTGGGGAATATATTTCCTCTTATACATCAGGCGTCATCGGTTCGGGTTCGCCCATCCGCATGGGATTTTCACGCGATCTGGTGGACTCTGCGTCAATAGGAAATGAAACCACTATAAAACTTTTTGATATTAGCCCTTCCGTAAAAGGCACCACGGTTTGGCTTGACAGGCGCACGGTTGAGTTCAAACCCGAAGCACGATTGGTGTCGGGTCAGATTTACGAAATCAAGTTTCAGCTTTCCAAGTTGGCCGAAGTGCCCGAAGCACTCAAAACATTTGAATACACCTTACAGGTGATACCTCAGAATTTTGAAGTGGCCGTTGAAAACATAAAGCCATATATCAAAACAGATTTGAAACGCCAGAAAATCGAGGGCACTCTTTTCACGGCTGACTTTGCAGAAAACGAGGCTGTTGAAAAAATGTTGGCGGCACAACAAGATGGCAAAGCATTGAAGGTAAACTGGATCCACACGGCCGAAGGAAAACAACATTTGTTTGTGGTGGAAGAGGTGGCGCGCAAAGAAGCGGCAAGTAGAGTGATGCTGGCTTTTGCCGGAGCAAGCCTTGGCATAGAACAAAACACCAAGCAAGAAGTGGAGATCACCGCGTTGGGCGATTTCAAAATAACCAATGTGCGCGTGGAGCAAGGAACCAGTCAGCATATTGTGATTCAATTCTCCGACCCGTTAAATGAATCACAAAATTTAGAGGGCCTTATCAATGTGGCGGAACTGAGCAGCCTTGATTTTGAAATTAAGGACAACGAAATACGCGTGTATCCGCCCGTGCGGCAAACAGGATCGCGCACGCTTACCATCGAGGCAGGCGTAAAAAATATCCTCAACTACAAAATGCCTTTGCCCGCCAACTTCGACATTGCTTTTGAGCAAGTGCTGCCCGCTGTGCGCTTCACCGGCAAAGGAAATGTGCTGCCATCCAGCGATGGTCTTGTCATGCCCTTCGAAGCGGTAAACCTGAAAGCCGTGGATGTGCAGATCGTAAAAATATTTGAAAACAATGTGCTTCAGTTTCTTCAGGTAAATGATTACAACGGCAATCAGGAACTGAGAAGAGTAGGCAACCGTGTTTTCAATAAAATGGTATCGCTGGAAAATTCAGGAGTCTCCGATTTTGGAAAGTGGAACCGCTTCACCTTAGACCTTTCCAAATTTATCAATGCCGAACCAGGTGCCATCTATCAGGTACAAATCAATTTTAAAAAATCATACCTCGCTTACGTGTGCGAAGGTGGCGATGAAAGCCAGCCTGTTCCGCAATCTGCCTTTGAGGAAGAGGCGCAGCACGAAGAAACAGAAGGAAGTTATTGGGATTCGTATGAAGATTATTACTATGAAGATTATGATTGGGAACAACGCGACAATCCGTGCCACTCATCCTACTACACGAGCCAGAAAAAAATTATGCGCAACATCATTGCCTCCGACCTCGGCCTGCTGGCCAAGCGTGGTGGCGATGGCAACACGGTAGTTGTAGTAAACGATTTAAAAACCACGCAGCCACTATCGGGCGTTCAACTTGAGTTATATGATTTTCAAAATCAATTGATTGGGAGCGCGTCAACCGGGGCGGATGGCAAAGCCATGATTTCATCCAAACAAAAACCATTTGCACTGATCGCAAAAAATGGTTCGCAGCGTGGCTATCTTAAAATACAAGATGGTGAATCACTTTCTCTCAGCAATTTTAATGTGAGTGGCGAAGCGGTGAACAAGGGCCTGAAAGGATTTTTGTATGGCGAGCGTGGCGTGTGGCGGCCCGGTGACTCGTTGTATTTGAGTTTTATTTTGGAAGACAAATTAAAATTGCTTCCTCCCTCCCACCCGGTGGTGTTTGAATTGCAAAACCCGCAAGGCCAGGTCACATCACGGCTGGTACGCTCCAATCCCGAAAACGGATTTTACAAGTTTGCTACGGCCACTTCATCCGATGCGCCTACGGGCAATTGGCTGGGCCGTGTAAAAGTTGGCGGAACGGAATTTTCACAGCCCATCAAAATTGAAATGGTGAAACCCAACCGCCTAAAGATCAAGTTGGATTTTGGCGTGGATAAACTTTCAGCCAGCAACAATTCCGTGTCTGGAAATCTACAGGTCAATTGGCTGCACGGAGCACCCGGAAAAAATCTGAAGGCACAATTTGAAGTGTTGCTTACCAAAGGCACAGCCAAGTTCGATCAATATGCCGAGTATGTTTTTGATGATCCTTCCATAAATTTTTATAGCGAGTCAACACCCATTTACGATGGGTTCACCGATGCCGAAGGCAATGCAACCATCAATGCCGAAATTCCTGTTTCCGATCAGGCACCCGGCATGCTCAACGCCATCTTTCGCGGCAAGGTGTTTGAAGAAAGTGGAAACTTCAGCATAGACCGTTTCAGCATTCCATACTTTCCCTATCGCTCAATGGTGGGCCTGCGCCTGCCGCAAGGAGACAAAGCGCGTGGCATGTTGCTAACCGACACAACACACCGTGTAGATATAGTAACCGTAGATGCCGATGGAAAACCATTGTCGCGAAGTGTGGAGCTGTCCATCCACAAAATTGAATGGCGCTGGTGGTGGGATGGATCGGATGGTGCCATCAACTTTATGTCGGGAAATTATTCGCAACCTATTTCCACCGGAAGGATACAAACTTCAAATGGAAAAGGAAGTTGGAATTTTAAAATAAAATATCCAGAGTGGGGCCGGTTTTATGTGAAGGCCTTCGACCGCGAATCGGGCCATAGCACCGGCAAAGTTGTTTACATCGATTGGCCAGGTTGGGCGGGCCGCGCAAGAAATGAATCGGAAGGTGCTACCATGCTTTCGTTCTCATCCGACAAGCCGCTCTATAACATGGGAGAAAAAGCAAACTTGGTAATTCCTGGTAGTGACAATGGCCGTGCACTCATCAGCATAGAAAATGGAAGCCGCGTGTTGCAAACCTATTGGCTCGAAACAAAAAAGGGCGACAACCAATTTTCGTTTGATGTTACCAACGAGATGACACCCAATGTGTTTGTTAACGTCACGCTTCTGCAGCCTCACGCACAAACTGTCAATGATCTGCCCATTCGCATGTATGGGATAATTCCAATTGAAGTGGGAGATCCCGAAACACATTTGAACCCCGTCATCACCATGCCTGATGTTTTGGAACCCGGAAAAGAAGTAACGATAAAAATATCGGAGCAATCCAAACGCAAGATAACCTACACGCTGGCGATGGTTGATGAAGGCCTGCTCGATCTCACGCGCTTTACCACACCCGATGCATGGAAACGGTTTTATGCACGCGAGGCATTGGGCGTGAAAACGTGGGACCTCTACGATCAGGTGATGGGCGCGTTTGGTGGAAAATTAGATCGCCTTCTTGCGCTGGGTGGCGATAGTGAACTGGCAGCAAAAGAAGATGACTCAAAAGCAAACCGCTTCAAACCCGTTGTGAAATTCTTTGGGCCTTTTACATTGGATGGAGGAAGCAACGAGCACACCTTCATCATGCCGCACTACATCGGGTCAGTGAAGACGATGCTTGTTGCTGGGTATGAAGGTGCTTATGGAAAAACAGAAAAAGTAACACCCGTGCGCAAGCCGCTGATGGTGCTGGCCACCTTGCCGCGTGTGCTGGGCCCGGAGGAATCAGTGAAGCTTCCTATCACATTATTTTCGATGGAAAAAAATATCAGCAACGTGAAAGTGGATATCAAAGTCACGGGCCCGGTCAGTCTTTCAGAATCATCGCGCACCATATCGATGAATGGCAACACCGACATGACGGTGGATTTTGATTTGTTGGTAAAAAGTGAAACCGGAAAGGCCACCATAAAAGTCACCGCTACTTCGGGCAGCTACTCGGCCACAGACGAAATCGAGATTGAAGTAAGAAATCCAAATCCTGCCATAACAAAAGTTCAGGATATGATCCTTGAAAGCGGAAAAATCTGGAGCGGAGAAGTGGCAGCCTTCGGAGTGGCAGGAACAAACTCAGCCACGCTCGAAGTGTCCAACTTGCCTCCCATAAATTTAGGCCAACGATTAAAATATTTGTTGCAATATCCGTATGGTTGCATTGAGCAAACCACGTCAAGCGTGTTCCCGCAATTGTACCTCAGTAATGTGAAACAACTGACGGATGATGAGAAGGCAATCATCCAGCGAAATGTGAAAGCCGGTGTGGAGCGATTAAAAACATTTATGAACCGCGATGGAGGTTTTGCTTACTGGCCGGGCCATGAAGATTCAGATAGTTGGGGAACTACGTATGCCGGTCATTTTCTGATCGAAGCAGAAGCCAACGGTTATTTTGTGCCCAACGACATGATCAAAAAGTGGAAAAAATTCCAGAAGAGCAAAGCGCAGGCTTGGAGAAAAAATCAGGAGTACAGCAGCAGCGAACTCATTCAATCCTATAGGCTCTACACACTGGCATTGGCCGGTGATCCAGAGCTTGGCGCGATGAACCGCCTACGCGAACAGACTCCCATGCCCGCCACTGCAGCGTGGATGTTGGCGGCAGCGTATGTAAAAGCCGGCCAACCCGAAGCAGGAAAAAAATTAATTGAAAGACTTCTCTCCGTGGTTAAGCCGTATCAGGAGATGGCCTATTCGTATGGATCGGATCATCGCGATAGAGCAATCATACTAGAAACTTTATTGTTGTTGAACGATCGCGCCAAGGCGTTTGAGTTGGTGAAAGAAATTTCGCAGGCGTTGAGCAACGCATCGTATTGGATGAGCACACAATCGCTGGCGTGGTGTTTAAAATCCGTGGGGGCTTTTGCAGCCGGAGAACGAAAAGGTGAATTGAAATTCACTTATACCTACAACGGAAAAGAAGTTACGGCCAGCACAGGATTGTCAATTGCTCAAGTGGCACTTCCTATGGAAGGTGCTAAGGGTGGAAGTCTGAAAGTGGTGAGCGAAAGCAAAGGGGTTTTGTTTGTGCGTGTGATTTCGGAAGGTGTGCCAGCACGAGGCCAAGAAGAAGACGAGGATAAAAATCTGTCGATCAGCATTGCCTATAGCGATGCGAAAGGCAACCCGATGGATATCGACAGGCTTGAGCAAGGTGCAGAGTTTGTGGCAACGGTCACCGTATTCAATCCGGGCATCCGCGGCATATATAAAAACATGGCACTCAACCAGATTTTCCCTTCGGGGTGGGAGATAAATAACTTACGCCTTACGGGAGATGATGCAACTCGCAGCACGGGAGATATTCCTACTTATCAGGACATACGCGATGACCGGGTTTACACCTACTTCGATCTGAGCAACAACCAGCGCAAAACTTTCAAAGTATTTTTGACCGCCAGCTATGCAGGTAGTTTTTATTTGCCAGCGGTAAGTTGTGAAGCCATGTACGACAACAGTGTGTATGCACGGAAGAAAGGGAAAGTGGTGGAAGTGGTGAAGCGCAGTATCCAATAATTTTTTTGGCGGCCCCCCGCTGGCCCTCGCGAAAACGCGGGGCCAGCGA
>JANOQB010000575.1:0-4863 GCA_031422215.1 Cytophagales bacterium
ACGGGGGCACCACGTGGCTCAACAACGATTTGCTTATTGCAAAACAGGAAGGCGGCTGGTCTATGAATATTCCGGGCATCAGTCGTTGCAACGGCATGCCCGTGCTGATGATAGATAACAGCAAAGGAAGGATGCGGGGCAGTTTGTATTTAGTGTGGGCCGACCAAAAAAATGGTGAGGACGATACCGATATTTGGTTCATGCGTTCCACCAATGCAGGCGATATGTGGACGCAGCCTATGCGGATAAACCAAGATGGAAAGGGCAAGCATCAGTTTCTTCCGTGGATGGCGGTGGATGAGGTTACCGGAAATATTTACATCGTGTATTACGACCGCAGGGCATACAACGATTTGCAAACGGATGTGTATCTCGCCACTTCGGTGGATGCAGGAGGTTCGTTTACAGAAACCAAAATAAGCGAGAGCCCTTTCATACCTACTGAAACAAAATTTTTTGGTGATTATACAAACATCTCGGCACACAAAGGGATCATTGCACCCATCTGGACACGCATGGACAACGGACGTACCAGTGTTTACACCGCTGTGATCAAAGCGGAGAGCCTTGTGAAGAAGTAGTCTTTAGCTGAGCGTTATGGGTTGGCGCAAATTGACAGTTGACAATTTTTTCAACGGTTTTTCAATGTCAACTACTTGTTGTACCGCAATCAAGTTGCCAAAGTAGCAGATATCGGGTTGCCCATAGCCTGCTTAATCACTTGCACAAAAACCTCAGAAGGCTGCGCACCTGAAATTCCATGTTGATTGTTGATGATATAAAAAGGTACACCGCTTATTCCACGCTGGTGGTTTAATGCTTGCAGTGCGCTTACTTCCACAATGCCTTCCTCGGAATCAAGAAATAATGCAGCAGTGCCTTTATCCAAACCTGCGGAGGACGCAACCGCTATCAGGTTTTCTTTTTTTGAAAGGTCGATGCCTTCTTCAAAGTAAGCTTTCATCAACGCCTCTTTTACTTCAAGTTGTTTTCCTTCTTTTTTGGCAAACCAAATCAAGCGGTGCGCATCGTTGGTGTTTGGCGAAATTTTTTGCTTGCTGAAATCGAAATGCAATCCTTCTTCAGAGGCAACGCCTTTCACGCGATCCATGATTTGATTGTACTTTTCTTCGCTGCCAAATTTTTTGGAGAGATATTCTTTTTGATTGAGGCCTTCTTTGGGCATCTGCGGATTCAGCTCGAAGGGAAGGTAGTTCACGTCAAATTCAAATTCCCCGGCAAGGGTTTTCATGGCCTTCTCAATTCTTCGTTTGCCAATGTAGCACCACGGGCACACCACATCCGATACAATATCAATTTTGATTACAGGTTTCATTCGCTTTGGATTTTATGCACAACAAAGTAACGGGTTTAGTAAGTTCAATGGCGCACATATTTGGTGTGTGGTAGTTTTGCAAACACTCGATTTTTCACCTGCCTTGCCGGTAGGCAGGTGAGATTGCATTTTTGTGCACCGTCTGACCGAGTGTCGGTGTTTTTTTTAGTTTAATCTGTGAATCTGTGGCCACCATTTCAAATCTTAAACCTTTGTCTTACTTTTGTGTTTCTATAACTGAAAAAACATAAAATCGAATGACTGTAGCAGAACAAACTAAATTCAAGGTCAAGGACCTTTCATTGGCGGCTTGGGGCCGAAAAGAGATTAAATTGGCCGAAGCCGAAATGCCCGGCCTGATGGCTTTGCGCGAAGAATTTGGCGCCCAGAAAATTTTAAAAGGTGCCCGCATTGCAGGCTGTCTGCACATGACCATCCAAACGGCTGTACTGATTGAAACACTGATAGAACTCGGTGCCGAAGTGAGCTGGTCGTCATGCAATATTTTCTCCACACAAGACCACGCAGCCGCAGCCATTGCAAAAGCAGGCATTCCGGTGTTTGCCTGGAAAGGAATGAACGAGAAAGAGTTTGACTGGTGCATTGAGCAGACGCTTTTTGCATTTGAAGATGGCAAGCCGCTAAACATGATCTTAGATGATGGTGGTGATTTGACCAATATGGTGCTGGATCGCTTTCCAGAACTAGTACAGGGCATTCGTGGGATTTCTGAAGAGACCACTACCGGAGTTCACCGCTTGGTGGAACGGCAGCACAATGGAAAACTTCCGTTGCCAGCCATCAACATCAACGACTCTGTTACCAAATCCAAGTTCGACAACAAGTATGGTTGTAAAGAATCTTTGGTTGACGCTATCCGCAGGGCCACCGATGTGATGATGGCCGGAAAAGTTGCCGTGGTTGCTGGCTATGGCGATGTGGGCAAAGGTTCTGCTGCATCTCTTCGCGGTGCCGGAGCACGTGTGGTGGTAACGGAGATCGACCCGATCTGTGCATTGCAAGCTGCCATGGACGGATTTGCCGTAAAGAAAATGGACGATGCCGTTAAAGGTGCTGATATAGTGGTGACCGCAACGGGCAATTTTGGGATTGTTTTGGGCCATCACTTTGAGTCGATGAAGGACAAAACCATTGTGTGCAACATTGGCCACTTCGATAACGAAATTGATGTGGCATGGTTGAACAAGAACGCAACCAAGGACGAAGTGAAACCTCAGGTTGACTTATATACATTGAAGAGTGGCAGGCAGGTAATTCTGTTGGCCGAAGGCCGTTTGGTAAATTTAGGTTGTGCCACCGGCCACCCTTCGTTTGTGATGTCGAACTCTTTCACCAATCAAACGCTGGCACAAATCGAGTTGTGGACCAACACCAAAAATTATAAAAATGAAGTGTATATGCTACCTAAACATCTGGATGAAAAAGTAGCATGGTTGCACTTGAAAAAAATAGGCGTTGAACTGGAGCAACTTTCTTCCGAACAGGCCAAGTATATTGGTGTGGAGGTGAAAGGGCCATTCAAACCGGATTACTATCGTTATTAACTCTCTGCTTGCAACAAAGAGTGAAATCCTGCAGTGGCGTACAAGGCGTTGCTGCGGGATTTCTTTTTTAATGTTACTATCCGATGTTACTTACTTCGTGTTTTCTTTGAGCTTAGTGTTCGAGGCAGAGTGAGGTGCACGAAAATTTAGCCACCAAGCCACGAAGTTCCACTAAGAAGGAATAATGAGATTTGGTTGATACGTAACAAAAGTTATTATACCTAATCCCAATTCAGGTTAAAGACCAACATCACTAATGTAACACTTCAATGCCCCAACCCAAAAGTGGTTTTTTCGAAAGTTCAATAGTGCCTTTTCGCATTGTATTTTTGATGTGGCTCGTTTTTAGCATCCAATTTTTTTATGGATTTGATTTTGGGGTGTTCGGCATAAGGCCACGCACAGGCACTGGCCTCATTGGTATTTTTGCCGCACCGCTTATCCATGGCGACTATTATCATTTGCTTTCCAATACCTTCCCACTTTTGTTTTTAGGATCGGTGCTCTTTTTCTTTTACGATCGGATAGGAGGGACTGTATTTTTCAGGTGCTACTTCTATACCAATATTCTTGTGTGGTTGCTCAGCCCACGCGATTCGTACCATATCGGTGCCAGCGGCCTGGTGTATGGGATCACTTCCTTCTTGATATTTTTTGGGCTCATCCGGCAGGATTTTATTTCCCTGTCCATCGCAGTCCTTATTTTGTTGATCTATGGCGGGGTTTTCTTTTCGGGCGTCATGCCTTCCGATCCGCGCATATCCTGGGAGGCTCATTTGGCCGGGGCATTAGTTGGTGGGGTTACAGCATTTAACTTAGCACAAAAAAGAAACAGTACGTAATGGATTTGGCAATTCCGTGGCCCATCAATAATATCCAAAACAAGAGGAAATTCGTTGAATGAATTTTTAATAAGCACATGAGCAAAGACAAAAATTTAGCAGTGCCCCAGGGAGTTATGATCAACAAAATCTATCTGGTCAGAAACCACAAAGTAATGTTGGATGATGACCTAGCCGAGCTTTACCAAAATAGAAACCAGAAGGCTTAATGAACAGGCGAAAAGGAACATGGATAGGTTCCCTGAGGATTTTATGTTTCAGTTAACGGAATTGGAATGGGAAAACTTGATGTCGCAATTTGCGACCTCAAAGAAGGGCCAGGGCGGTAGAAGGTACTCACCCTTTGCCTTTACCGAGCACGGAGTGTTGATGTTGTCAAGTGTTTTGAGCAGCGACCGCGCCATTCAGGTGAACATCCAAATCATTCGGATATACACCAAGCTGAAAGGAATGGTAATTGACAACAAAGACCTCTTGCTTAAATTAGAAAAATTGGAAGGCAAAGTGAGCAAACATGGTGAGAACTTTAAAGTAATCTTTGATTACTTGCGAGAGTTGTTGAACCCCAAGACAGAACCCATGCGCAAGATCGGGTTTAAGATAAAAAAATGGGATTAGCCAAAGTAGGAAGTCCTGAGTTGGTAGGAGCATTGGTAAGTTGGGCTACAGCATTTAACTTAGCACCAAAACGAAGCATCAGTAATGGACGCAGCAGCAAAAAAAATATGGGCCAACATAAAGGCCAAAAAGTACGAACCTGTTTATATATTACAAGGTGAGGAGACCTATTATATAGATTTGATTTCCAACTATATACAAGATCATGCATTAAGTGAATCAGAAAAGGGATTCAACCAAGTTGTGGTCTATGGAAAGGATGTTACTATGGCCACAATCTTAACAAACGCCAAGCGCTTTCCCATGATGAGCGAGAAGCAGGTGGTGATCGTAAAAGAAGCTCAAGACATCCAGGACTTGCAAAAGGAAACAGGGGCTAAGTTACTGCTGTCTTATCTCGCCAACCCACAGCCCTCGACCATACTCGTGCTATGCCATATGCACAAGACATTGGACAAGCGAAAAGAGCTTGGCAAAAAAGCAGACCAGTTGGCCGTGTCGC
>JANOQB010000576.1:0-8167 GCA_031422215.1 Cytophagales bacterium
TTGTTTTCACAGTTGGCTCACTGATGTTCATCTCATTCAACGTGTCTTTGATAGCACCATAGCTGGTATTTAAAATGTGATTTTTCTTGGTCAGACTTAAAGTAACACTTGAAATAAAAATTTTTTCTTTGAGTTGATGTTTGAAGATGCTTTCGCGGTATCCGAAGGAACATTCTTGGTTTTGATAGATGATCCCTTCACCGGTTTGCCGATCAATTCCTGTAACATTTTTCACCACTTCTTTTATCTCAACACCATACGCTCCGATGTTTTGAATGGGTGCCGCGCCCACCGTGCCGGGTATGAGCGAAAGGTTTTCGATGCCGCCCCATTGGTGTTTTACACAATGAAGTACAAGTTGATGCCAGTTTTCCCCTGACATCGCTTGTATGATCACGCGTTCGTCATCTTCGTCAACAATGTTTATTCCTTGCAAGTCCACTTTAACCACAAGTCCGTCAAAATCTTTTGTGAAGAGCATATTGCTTCCACCCCCAAGTATCAATACCTTTTCATTCTTGTATAAATCAGTTTCAAGGAGCGATCTGACCTGATCCTCATGGGAGATTTTACAGAAGTACTTGGCGATTGCCTCCACGCCAAAGGTGTTGTAGGCACGAAGGCTTATGTTTTTGCTGATGTTGTCCATATCAATTCATTAACAAGGAATGAAAAACAGCCGGAATAATAAAATGCCAAGTTGCTTTTGCGACTCAATGGGAATAATTTCAAAGTTCAATCAGACGAGAAAATGAAGATAATTGAATGTCCGCGCGATGCCATGCAGGGTCTTACCGGCTTTATCCCCACCAAACGGAAAGTGGAATATATCAATCAATTGTTGAAAGTTGGTTTTGATACCATTGATTTTGGGAGTTTCGTTTCCGCCAAAGCCATCCCACAACTGAAGGACACGGCCGATGTGCTCGATCAATTGGAATTATCGAGCACAAAATCAAAGCTGCTTGCTATTGTGGCCAATGCAAGGGGAGGCGAAGATGCATGCAAGCACAAGCAGATATCCTATCTGGGGTTTCCATTATCCATATCAGAAACATTTCAGAAGCGCAACACCAATAAGTCGATAGCCGAAGCATTGGATGTGGTGAACGAGCTACAAGACTTATGTGCGAAGCATGGAAAAAAGCAAGTCGTGTATCTCAGCATGGGGTTTGGCAATCTGTATGGCGATGTGTATGATGTGAGCGTGGTAGAAAATTTTGCCGACATACTTTCCACGCTGGGAGTTGAAATCATTTCGTTGGCCGATACCATCGGTGTTTCGCAGCCAGAGCAGATCACTTATTTATTTAAATCCTTGACCAACTGCTTTCCCAAGATTGAGTTTGGTGCACACCTGCATTCTCATCCTTCCACCAGCATTGAAAAAATTGAAGCGGCATACAATGCCGGATGCCAACGATTTGATGGAGCCATAAAAGGTTTTGGTGGCTGCCCGATGGCAAAGGATGATTTGGTTGGCAATATGGCCACCGAAACGATTTTATCTTTTCTGGATTCCAAGAACGATTCGCCTCAACTGAATAGAGATGAATTTCTCGTAGCCCTTAAAATGGCCGATTCAATTTTTGTGGAGAATGATGATTAGTGTTGCATCAATTTCTTAGTTATGCTCATAAGCCCAAGGACTTGAATTTGAATAGCCCCCAATGAAACCCGGTAGCTATCGGGTGGGGGAAATAAAAATCAGGCAAGCCAACCCTACAAGCCTGCCTGCCGGACAGGCAGGGGTTGAATATCTGATTTGAAGATCATTCAACCCCGTCAGGGTTACGGGGCTAATAAATCCCATTACCTCCGGCTTCACCGGAGGCTATTCGCATTCAAGCCCTTCGGGCTTAACTAACGACATTGAGTGTTGTATTATATGAGGTCAACTGCTTTTGTCAATATCAAAACTAAGAAGGCCATCATTAGAATCATTTTCCTCCCTACTGCCATCTTGCCTATTGCCTACTTTATATATAGATATACCTAAGCACAAACATTTTTCCTGGCAATGCCTTCACCATATTTTTAAACTCAAGGGTTAGCAAGAGCGAAGCCAGTTTGCTTGGGTTCATGGCCGCGCGTATGGTGAGTTCATCCACCATCATCGGGCCTTGTTTATCTTTCAAAATCTGAATGACCGTTTGCTCTTCGGGTTCCAGGGAAGAAATATCCATTTCAGGAACAGTGCTTTTCGCATCCGATGACCAGTTCATGATATACTCAAGGTCTTTGACGGAATCAAAAAGGTTGGCGCGATTTGTTTTTATTAGTTTGTTGCAGCCCTCGGAATAAGAATGGCCAATATTGCCCGGCACAGCAAACACATCTTTATTATAACTGTTGGCAATGTTGGCGGTAATCAGCGCTCCACCTTTTTCGGTAGCCTCTACAATGATCAAAGCATCGCACAAGCCAGCAATTATCCTGTTTCGTGCCGGAAAATTATGCGCGTCAGGTTTTGTGCCGAAACGGTTCTCGGTAAGCAGCCCGCCCTGGCTTATCATTTTGCGGGCCGTGTCTTTGTGTGCGGCAGGATAAACTACATCCATGCCACTGCCCATGATCCCAAGGGTGGATAATCCATGTTTGAGTGCTTGCTTGTGCGCACAAATATCAATTCCATAAGCTAAGCCGCTTATAATTACGGGTTGATGCGGCACCAGATCGCGGCAGATTTTCTCTACCATTTCTTTTCCGTATTCGGTGGCCTGGCGCGTGCCAACAATGCCTACCGACTTACGTGGATTTAAACTTTGGTTGCCTCTATAATAAAGGAGTGACGGGGCATCCTCTATTGACTTCAAACGCTGCGGATATTTTTTGTCGGTGAAGAACAGGATTTCGGTTTCCTCTTTTTCAGCTTTTTTATATTCGCGTTCAGCTTCATGAAATGAGTGGCCGTTTTTTATGGCCGCGGCAGAAACTTCGCCCACGCCTGGTATTTTTAAAAGTTTTCCTTTTGGGGTTTTGAAAACCTGCTCGGCCGAGCCGCAATAGCTTACAAGTTGTTTGATCAAAAAATCACCAATGCCTGGAATAAAGTGCAATGAAAGAAAGGAGAGACGTTCCTGATCCATGGAACTGCTTTAAATGTAAGGGGTCAGAGTTTTTCCCTTACCTGAACCAAAAACTGGCGCACCTTTTTCAAGGAGTCGAGCAAATCAATTTTGTCGCGCACGGTTTGCGAATCATTTTTGATCATTTCCTTCGCTCCGGAAAGTGTAAATCCTTTTTCTTTTACCAAATGATAGATGGTGCGCACATGCTGGATGTCTTCCTTGGTAAACTGGCGGTTGCCTTTTCTATTTTTCTTAGGTTGGATGAGGTCGAATTCGGATTCCCAGAAGCGGATGAGTGAAGGGGCTACATTAAACATCTCGGATACCTCCCCGATTGAATAATATATTTTCTCAATTTCTTTTTCTTTATACGCCATGAGGGAGTGGTGCCTGGGGTAGTTCGTGTTTTATTCCGAACGCATCGCAAAGTAATAATTCTTTGTGCCTGAAACAACGAAGGCATTTTTTTTTATTGACAACCTATCCACATCAGTTTGTGGATTTCTCTACCCAGCCATTTTCACTTATTTTAATAGGGCTCTCGGGGAAATCTTGAATAGTCAGTTCCACAATCCTTTTTAAAATTTGTTTTTGAGGATCAATTTTTACCGGTGAGCGTGGCGTTTGAAAAGTTGAAGTAATGTGTGCCTTCAAAAAACTTCCGGTTGGATTTGTATATACCTTAATAATAGGGGCCCAGCCATTGATGCCGTTTACGTTGATGCCTCCATACGTACAAAAATTGCCCATGCTATAAGCAATGAACCGGTTTTTATAAATTTCGATGGCACGCGTTACGTGCGGCCCGTGCCCCAACAATATATCGGCCCCTTCATCGATCATTGCGTGGGCGAACGCGTAAACATTGCCTCGTATCTCTCCATAAAAAATTTCGTTTTTGCGCGGCACATGCTGATGTTGTGGCCCTTCGGCACCGCCATGAAATGAAACAATGACAATATCGGCAAGGGAACTCAACAAAGAAACAATTTTGCGGGCGGCTTGAATATCATTGAGGCTTAAGCAACCACTGTTGGGGGCAAATGCGGTAAACCCATATCGAACGCCATCCTTTTCAAAAATGGTATATGGGTTTGTGATAAGGCCTGCATAGCGGATGCCAGCACCTTCCAGTGCGTTGATGCTGCTCTTCCTTCCGATAGCACCAAAATCGCCCGCATGATTGTTGGCCAAACTCATCAGATCAAAACCTGCGTTGAGCAGATTCTGCACATATCGCTCGGGGCTTCTGAATGTATAACACACGCTGGAGTTTTTGCAGGTTTTTGCTGTGCCGCCCTCATCGAGCAGCACGCCTTCTAAATTTCCAAAAGTAATGTCGGCATTGGATAAGATCGGCTCCACTTCTTTCATCAGATCGAGGCCGTCATTGGTAGGAAGGTCATGGGTCGGATAATTGCTGCCCATCATAATATCGCCAACGCCAATAATGGTGATGGTGTCTTTCTTTTGGGCTTGTAAGTTAAAGCACAACAGCGCACTCAGCGGAATGATGTATAGTGGATTTGTTTTTTTCAGGATCATTTGCATTGGAAAGGACGCAAAGGAAAAGATAAGTATGTGATTCGGGAAATGAAAATGAAAATTAATCCAGCGAAGTTACCGAGCGGCTGCCAAGCTCAATCAACTTTTCGTATTCGTTGTTTTTAAGATCGCGCTGAAAGAAGTTGATGGGATTGATATACGTTCCTTGATAGAGAACTTCATAATGGAGGTGAGCAGAAACCGATAGCCCCGTATCGCCAACATAACCGATCACCTGGCCTCGCTTCACTTTTTCCCCTTTCTTAACGATGAAGTGGGTGAGGTGGCCATAGCGGGTTTCAAATCCATACCCATGATGAACAAAAACCATATTGCCCAGCGAATTTGAATATTGAGCAACACCCACCGTGCCATCGCCCGTTGAGTAAACCGGTGCACCTTGGGGAGCCGTAAAATCCAACCCATTGTGAGGCCGCACATATCCCAACAGGGGATGCATGCGCAAGCCAAATATCGTGTGCAAGTGTTTGAGGTCTTTGTTGCTTACCGGCTGAATGGCAGGGCGCGATGCCCACATTTTTTCTTTGCGAGCCAATTCTTCTTTTAGTTGCTTCATGGACTGCGCTTCGATATCCAATCTGTTTTTTATTTTCCCCGCTTGCTCATATCCGGTTTTGATAAGCGGATATAGAATGAAAGCACTTTCTTTTTCACGACCGCCCACACCAGCTTCGCGTTGAGTAATGTCCAGTGGCTCCAGGTCCAGTATCACCCGGTAGTTTTGGTCGTCATTTTGTTCTAGCTTGCTCAACTGCTGCGAAGTGCGGTCCAATTGTGCAAAGAGTATTTGCCACTCGGTTTTTAGTTTTATGTTTTCGGCTGTCTGCAAGGTTTCATCCAAGTCGGGAAACTTATAATTATAGTAACCCAAACCGGCCAGCCCGATAAGGAAAGCAATTCCCAAAAAAGAAAATACTTTATTGCCCGCTGCCTTTGGCGATACGATGATGGGATCGTACTTGCACGTTTCGCGATTATATGTGTATCTGACCTTGGCCATCAATCCAATGATTGGTTTTGTGTTTTGCTCTTGATCACCAATTGTTGATACTGCTTGGCATCCAACCCTTCGGCAAAAAACTTAATGGGATCCATGTTCACACCGTTCTTGATTACTTCATAGTGAAGGTGCGGTGCAATAGAGCCGCCACTGCTGCCCACGGTGCCCAGCGGTTCCCCCTTTTTTATTTTTTGACCGAAGCGGATGGTGATTTCTTCCAGGTGGCTATAGCGTGTAACAATTCCACCGCCATGGTCGATCTCCACATAATTTCCATACCCGGCCAACAGGTCGCTGTGCTTGATGTTGATTACCAGCCCATGGCCGGCCGCCAAAACTTTAGAACCGCGCACAGAAGAAATATCGGTACCATCATGGTGGTATTGTCCTTTATGGAATGGATTGATCCTTATTCCAAATCCGGAAACCAATTTCGATAATTCAAAATTCTCAACAGGCACAATAGAGGGTGCCGAGAAAAGAGAGGAAAGGTCTTCCTTCTTCACACTTGCTTTCTCATGAAAAAAACCATTGGTATTTTTTGCCGATTGGTAGATATCGCCCAGGCTTGAATTCAACGCTACTAGTTGGCCATCGAAATTTTCTTTTTCAGCCAACAATATTTCTTCCCGGTTTGAATTAGGATGTTTTATTTCCGTGGGTCCCTGGGTCTCAAAAAGCTTTTCGTATAAGTCGAGGTCTTGTTTCCTTAATTCATCCAACTGGTTGTTGGATTGCCAGAGTTGACCTGCCAGCACCACCTTATGTTGTTCGAGCGCATTGTTTTCTGCGCGCAATTTTTTCTCAGCGGGGGTCTCGATAATAAAGTTTTGCAGCAGCAGCAGCCCAACAAAAAGCAAAGCACCAAAGGTGAGATAACTGAAAACGGTGATCAGCACATTGAAGAATGAAATCTTCACGCGCTCATAGCGAAGGTTTTCGGGGTTATATCGAAATTTGGTAAGTGACATTAATTCAAAATCGTTTCTCGTCAAGCCCGACTTGAATATCCAACCTCCAAATTTTAGTGATTCCTTTTATAATGAACACAATGGGGTTAATTTTGTGGTTTACAAGGGGTTTGAACCCATAAATATATAGAAAACTAAATCGAAACAAGTTAAAATGGCTTTAGAAGTAATGGATTCCGGCACAGTAAGGCGCAAATTCCTCGAATTTTTTGAAAATAAAGGCCATAAGATCGTGCCCTCGGCCCCATTGGTACTTAAGAATGACCCCTCCTTACTCTTTACCAATTCGGGCATGGTGCAGTTCAAAGACCATTTTTTGGGAAACTCTTTGCCTAAAAGCAAGCGCATTGCCGACACACAAAAATGCCTGCGTGTAAGTGGCAAGCACAACGACTTGGAGGATGTAGGATTGGATACCTACCACCACACCATGTTTGAAATGCTCGGCAACTGGAGCTTTGGAGATTATTTTAAAAAGGAAGCGATAGCTTGGGCGTGGGAGTTGCTCACAGAAGTTTATAAACTTCCGAAAGACAGATTGTACGTAACTGTTTTTGGTGGTGATAAAGGCGACAACCTTCCGGTAGATGAAGAGGCGAAAAATTTGTGGAAGCAGTTTGTAAATGATGACTGCATACTGCATGGAAATAAAAAAGATAATTTTTGGGAGATGGGTGAGCAGGGTCCGTGCGGTCCGTGTTCGGAAATACATATAGATATAAGGTCAGCCGAGGAAGTGAATAAAAAGCCAGGCCGCGAGTTGGTTAACAGCGACCATCCTCAAGTGGTGGAAATTTGGAACTTAGTGTTTATTCAATTCAACCGCCTTGCTTCAGGTGCATTGGAACCATTGCCCGACAAACATGTGGACACAGGCATGGGCTTCGAGCGCTTGTGCATGGCCATACAGGGAAAGACATCGAATTATGATACCGATGTTTTTTCTCCACTCATAAATTTTATTGCGAAAGAAGCTGGAGTTAATTATAGCGAAAATCTCAAGGGTGAGCTCTCCCCCTCTCTTCGCCTGCCACGCGCTTCGAGTGGGGAGAGGGGGCAGGGGGGTGAGGTCCAAGTCGCCATCCGCGTAATGGCCGACCACATCCGGGCAGTTTCATTTGCCATAGCCGATGGACAACTTCCATCCAACACAGGAGCGGGCTATGTGATACGCAGGATATTAAGGCGGGCCGTTCGTTATGGTTTTTCGTATTTGAATTTCAAAGAACCATTCATGTACAAGTTGGTTCCCATATTGGCCAATCAACTCAAAGAAGTATTCCCTGAACTGCACCAGCAATTGGATTATGTAAGCAGAGTTGTGCATGAAGAAGAGATTTCATTTTTGAGAACGTTGGAAAAAGGCATTGATAGAATCAATCAATTTTTGGGCGATGTTCAAGATTTAGCTTTATCAAAAAATCTGGAAGATATGGCTGATATTTTTGAAGCAAGAGGGAGTAAAATTATACCAGGTCATCTTGGATTTGAACTATATGATACCTTCGGTTTTCCTTTTGACCTTACTTCTTTAATAGCTCGCGAGCGTGGTTTCTCAG
>JANOQB010000577.1:0-4955 GCA_031422215.1 Cytophagales bacterium
CCCGCTGGGATTCGAACCCAGGACCCTTACATTAAAAGTGTAATGCTCTACCAACTGAGCTACGAGATCCTCTATCACCTTAGCTTTTTTAATCACCATAGCTTTAGCAGTGGTGATAGCGAAGGTGGTTTCAACCCACGAACTTGCCCGTTTAAAAGGCATTTCCGTTATTGAGGTCGCAAAGGTAATCGAATATGAAAAATATACAAACGGGCATTTTAAAAATTCTTGCACTACTGGCAACAACTTTTTTTGCCCTTACGGCCAGCGCACAAAAGCCCGATGCTCAACTTGCCCGGGCTGATTCTTTGTTTAAAGCAAAGCAATACACGCAATCGCTGGATATATACGAAGAACTCCTGCTGGCAAAGCAATATTCTCCAGCCATGTTATTGAAAATGGCTTTTATTCAAGAAGGGTTGGGAGTTACCAGCATGGGGCTCTATTATCTGAACTTATATTATCTGGCCACTGGCGATGAACAAACGTTGGCAAAGATGCAGGAACTGGCAGCCAAAAATAGGTTGGAGGGCTACCAAAATCCGGAGGCCGACCGGTTCTACTATTATGTAAACAAATATGGATATTTGGTTTCGCTGCTGTTGGCCAGCTTTATGGTGTTTGCACTGGCGTGGATTTATTTCCAAAAGCAAAGAAATAAAAAACCTAAAGGCGCAGTGGCACTGCTGGTCGTCTTCATGCTGTTGCTAACTGCGAATGTAAATTTCCCTTTGAAAGATTCCACGGTGATCATAACCAGCGGAAACACCTACCTGATGAATGGGCCCTCGGCAGGGGCCAATGTGGTGGGCATTGTGAACGAAGGAAATAAATTGCGCCTGCTGGCTAAGCAAGATGTGTGGCTCAAAGTGCAATGGTTCGATCAACCCGTGTATGTGAAAGAAAACCGAGTAGCCTCCATCACACTTTAGCCTCCCCTTTAATTTAAGTGTACGGAGAGTGACCCCTTATATTCCTTGTCGGTGAACTTAATGAGGTAAAAATAAACACCAGCCGCGTGGTCGGGTGCATACCACCGGAATTTTCTGTCCGTGCTTTCAAACACCTGCTTGCCCCATCGGTTGTAAATTTTCACACCTTCAAATTTTCGAATGCAATTGTCTGGCGGCAACGAAACAATTTCGTCAGGGTTGACAATTGCATCCGTGCCAAACGGACAAGGTTCAATCCCCTCAACGGCAAAATAATCGTTATGACAATCACCGTTGGGCGTGAACACATTGGGAGGAAGAAACTCACGCCCGCCATTATCAATGTCTTTCAAGTGTATCGTTAAGGTAACGGTGTCGGCTTTCACGCTAAAGCACCGGTCGTCTGCCACCCTGAATTTGAACGTATAAACGTTTTCGTACATGTTGTCTTTGAAAATGGAACTATCCGGTGCCCACGATAACACCGACTCCACACGCCCACGGCCTTCGGCAGGAGTAAACACAAATCCTTCGGGCACCACATTTCCTTTTGCTTCCAGCAGCGTAAGTTTCAATAAATCTTTATCAGGAAAGACATCGGCATCCGTGCCGATCAGGTCAAAACGTATGGGCCCGCCCAAAATTATTTTCACGGTTTGGTTGGTGACAACCGCACTTCCGTTTTGAACACGCAACTGAGGCCCTGAATTTTGTGGTGGAAGGATTTTTACCCTCACATCCACCGTGTCGGCTTTATACAGGCGGCACTTGTTTGAATTGTCAACCACGATAAATTGAAATGTGTAAGTGTCTTTCTTTTTCAGATCAATTTTTGCGCACGACAAATTCCATTGGAACAGCGAAGCCACCAGCCCATTTCCCGTAGCCTTTGGAAATGTTATTCCCAATAGGCTGAGCGAGTCGCGTTGCTTTACGTCCAGCACTAAAAAGTCGTTATCGGTAAGGTCCTTCCCGGTAACGGAAAAGGACAAACTCTCATTTATTTTTCTTACCAAGTTCAATACTTTTCGCTCTTGCGGATCGGAAGTGAGATTGGTATCAATAGTAGGGTGTGCATTGCCAGGAAGCATCACGTTCATTTTAAAAGTGGCAGTGGCCGGGTCCGTTGAGCCGCAGATATCTGTATCCTCGGCAACAATCCTCACTTCAAAATACGTTCGCTTGGTAAAATCAAAAATATCGCAGTAGGCATCCCACCGGATTTTCCCTTTTACATTTCCCTTTACCCGTGGCTCGTTGATTTCAACGGTCATTCCGCCATCGGCCAACACAAAACCATCGGTGATAATGTTTACCAAAATCTCATCGCCTTCATTGTCGCGAATTTCAAAATCCGATTCATAAAATCCGCCTTCAACTAATGTTATATTGGTAGTGGCTGCAACCGGTTTTACAAAGTATGGTTTGGTGTTGGCTGGGGCCTGAATGTTCACTTCTACTTTAAGTGTGTCGCTCAGAGGCAAACTGCACGCGTCATCAAAGGCAATGATGCCGATTTGATAGGGGCCGTCAATGAATGGGCATTGCGGAAAGCATACCGTAAAGTCTTGTGTGCTGCCGTTCACCAGCGTAGCGGATGTTACTTCGGGCAGGATTTCACTTACGTTATCTTTGAAGTTGAGCGATATGGCACGGATGGAAACTTTCTCGCTAAAGTTGTCTTCGATTTTGCTGGCATCCGGATCGGACACACGCACCTGAATGCACCGGTTGGCGTCCGAAACCGTGTTGGCAAAGGTCACACTCATGGTATTGTTAAATGTGAATGCACCATCCGTTAATTTTTTTCCTGTGATCTGGGGCGGTTCGGCAGCGGGGCAAGCATCCACTACAAGCATTTGAAAATCGCGCCTGCTTTCACCAATTTTTTCTTTGCTACGGAATTCTTCAATTTTTACGGCAAACACAAAAAGGCCTTGCGTGCGCGGAACGGCCGTGAGCAATCCTTCTTTACTTATGCGCAAATCCGGTTTGCCATTGATAATGTTGTTGAGACTATAGCCGGGCCTCCAGATCACTTCGGGGAAGGGGCCAGGCGAAGGGGTGGGCAAGGCAACTGCAGCCGTTGTGTTGAGTGGTGTGGTAAGCGAATATACCAGCGAGTCGCCATCGTCATCCACGCCTGCAAAGTCAACATAGTAGGTGCGGAATGGGCACGCATAATCATTGAGTGGAGGAAAAAGGCGGGGAGAGGAATTGGTGAACGGCTCACCATTTTTCACCACCGGTGGAAACTCCAAATAGAATGTCTGGCCGGCAGAAACGTTGGCCCCTTGTGGCACCTGACTGAAAATATTTGTGATGGTATAGTTGCGGCAACAGCGCTCCCACACCACAAAATATCCGGCTGGGTCGTTGTACCTGTCCGAAGGAAGGACGATCTCAGCGGAATAAGTCAACTTGGTGGTAACGATTTCGCCTTGCGAGCAGGTGGGCTGGGTATAGGGCACGTTCACTTCTTGAATGCGCGGAAGGTTGACAGAAGCCATCAAAGCCTTGTCTGCTTTTCGATAAATAGTTACCGTGGCACTCGCATCTTTTGCGCCAGGCGCGCCATTGATCTGATCGAAATAAATAATGAGATTGAGCCGATAGGTACTGCCCGATACATGGATCAATTCAAACTCTCCCCCCACGATGTGCGAAGCAATCAAGGGGAAGGTTATCAACAGCAGGAAGGTAAGAAACGCCTTTTTCATCAACATCACCAATCACGAAAGGTAACGATTTTGAATCAGTGCTAAAAGTTTATGATTTGTAAGGGGTGTGTGACAAATTGCACTTATGAGCAAAATAATCAGTGCACAGTACACACACTTTTCATTCAATTTTTAGTTTGCTTATGTATGTTTCAATTATTGATTTGGCACTTTTTCTCTGGCAATTTTAATTTCCTGAAAATACAGGTTTTAAACCCTTCACATCTATCTTTGAAATTCCAAGATGCAATTCTCTTTCAATGTTTAAAAAACTATGCAAATTACAGTGTCCTGCTTTTGGCATACCACTCATGGAATGTTACCTCTAATGATTTACGGATTCATCCACAACCCATAACTTGACACAGTATTTAAATCCAATTCTATGAAAATTAAAAGCGCATGGGGCTTATACCTTTTATTGATGATTGTCTTTACAGCATTATCACACCAGGCATTTTCACAAAAACAGTTCAAGGCATTGCTGTTTACCAAAACCGATGGCTTTCATCACGAATCCATCAATGAAGGTGTGGATGCCGTAAAAAAAATGGCGGAACGAAACTACTTCACCGTGGAGTGGCAGGAGAACGCATCGGTGTTCAACGATAAGAAACTGGAGGAATTTCAGGTTATTATTTTCCTGAGCACAACAGGCAACATACTGAATGATGAGCAGCAAAAAGCCATGGAGAAATTTATACAGGCCGGAAAAGGGTTTGTGGGTGTGCACAGTGCGGCCGATACAGAATATGATTGGGAGTGGTACACCAAGTTGGTGGGTCGCATGTTTAAAATCCATCCGGTAATCCAAACGGCAACGCTCAAATTGCATGATACAAAATTTCCAGGCATGGAGCGTGTGCCAGCCACTTGGCAATGGACAGACGAATGGTATGAGTATGGCGAAGAAAAAATAAAAGGGCTGAATGTCCTTCTGTCGGTGGATGAAAAAACGTTTGACCCGAATGTGAAGTGGGGCGACAAGGTTGGAACAGGCATGGGCGACCTCCATCCTATAGCCTGGTATCATGCCTATGACGGAGGCCGCGCGTTTTATACAGGTTTAGGCCATATGCCCCTGGTATTCAGCGACCCAGTATTTCTTGAACACTTTTATGGAGGTATTTATTGGGCAGCAACCGGGAAGGGAGTAAAGAAATAGTGATTAAGGTTTTAAGGTTGAGGACGGAGAGTAACGCAAAGTTTGGTACCTTCACTATACTTTCTTGCATTTAAGTCTCTAACAAGATTTTATTTTTATGACTGCTAGAAAAACCCGAAATTAGCGTGAAATGGTAAA